>JBKKBU010000344.1:0-2808 GCA_046713755.1 Mycobacteriales bacterium | reverse complement strand
GTCGGTGAAGACGTCCTCGGTGAAGGAGCCCACGGGGACCGTGAAGTGCTGCATCACGCCCGGCAGGTCGCAGAACCGCACGTCGACCATCTCGACGGCTTCCTTCTTGATGTAGCTCAGGACCTCGCTGGCGTCCTTGAACACGTCTACGTCCTCCGGCTCGGGTGTGTGCATCGATGGGCTGCGTCGCACGCTAGCCAGGGGCTGTGACCCCCCGGTGTCCCGTGTGTTTCGGCGCAGTTACGCGGGCGACCTACGGGCCCCGAGGCTAGCCTGGTCCTGTGGCGCGACCAACAGGGACCTGGCTGTCCGGCCTCGGAGCAGCGGGCATCGACACCCGAACCCCGGGGTCCTATCGCGGCCAGCGCCTGGGCCGGCCCGCCGAAGGCACCGACTCGGTCGCCAGCTTCGGCCGCCGACTGGGCGCGTTCGTCATCGATGCGGTGCTGTCGGCGCTGGTGGCAGGCGCCTTCGTGCAGCCACCGGAGCTCTGGTCCTACGCCCCCCTGACGGCGGCCTACGTCCTGCTCGTCCCGCTCGTCGGCCAGACGCCGGGGATGCGGCTGCTCGGCCTACGCCTCGTGACCACGCAGGGTGGGCCGCTGCCGCTGCCGCGGGCGCTGCTGCGCTTCGTCCTGCTCGGGCTGCTGCTGCCCGCGGTGATCACCGACCCCGACGGTCGCGGCCTGCACGACAAGGCCGCCGGCACCGTCGTGCTCCGCGGTTAGCGGGGGCCCTTGCCGCGGGGGATCCGGCCGCCCTGCGGCATCGGGCCCTTCGGGATGGGCATGGCGCCCTGGACGCTGGCCAGCGCCTTGAGGCGGCGGTCGAGCTCGTTGACGGTGCGCGGCTTGATGTTGCGGGGCAGCTTGATGAAGTGCCGCTCGAGGGATTTCAGCGGGATCTGTCCTTCGCCGTTGCCGATCGTCACCTCGTAGACCGGGGTGTCGCCGATGACCCGGGCGACCCGCTTCTTCTCGGTGACCACGAGCTGGCGGGTGCGCACAGGCGAGCCCTCGGCAACCAGGACCACGCCGGGGCGGCCGATGACGCGGTGGACGAGGTCCTGCTCGCGGTTGAAGCCGACCGCCGGGGTGACCCGCCAGTCGCCGCGCATCCGCTCGAGCACGAAGGCGCCGGCGCCGAGCTGGCCCTCGGCCTGGGCGTACATGGTCCGCTGGGCACGCCGCCCGAAGACCAGCGTGGTGGCGAGCATCCCCAGCAGCAGCCCGAAGAAGCCGAGCGAGATCGGGTGGTCCACGACCAGGCCGATGGCGACGAGCAGCGCGACCGGCAGCAGCAGGGCGGCCAGCAGGATGTACGGCAGCTTGGGATCGCTCTTGCGGGTGATCGAGAAGGCCTGCCGGATCTGCTTGACCCGCTCCCGGCGCGGCACCTTCACCCGCTTGGGCTTGGTGGCCTTCTTCGCCTTCGCATCCTTCGCGTCTTTTGCCATGGAGGAGAGGGTAGTCAGGCCGGGGAGTCGCGGGCGGCCCGGCGGGCGGAGCGCGCAGCCCGGTCCTCGGCGTCGCGCGTCTCTGCCTCCTCGAGGGAGGGGGCCGTGCCACCGAGGGACGTCGGCAACCACCACGTGTCGTCCGGGGTCCGGGGGGAGCCGGCGTAGCTGCTGCGAGCCTCGTCGAGCAGGGCCTGCATGCGGGCCTTGAGGTCGGCGGTGACCGCGAGCGGGTCGGCGTCGGGAGCCACCGCGTAGGCCTCACCGACGACCAGCCGGACCGGCGTGCCGCGGGTGAGGTCCTTCTTGCGGCCCTTGGTGAGGATCCGCTGGCTGCCCCAGACGACGACGGGGAGCAGTGGCACCCCGGCTTCCTGTGCCATCCGGGCCGCCCCGGTCTTGAAGGCCTTCAGCTCGAAGGACTGGCTGATGGTGGCCTCGGGGAAGACCCCGACGATCTCGCCGGCGGCCAGGGCCTTGACGGCAGCCTGGTAGCTGTCGGCGGCGGCGCCCGCCCGATCGACCGGGATGTGCCTCATGCCGCGCAGCAGCGGCCCCGTGATGCGGTGGTCGAAGACCTCCTGCTTGGCCATGAAGCGCACCAGCCGGCCGGCCGGCCGGGCCGTCAGGCCGGCGAAGGTGAAGTCGAGGTAGCCGATGTGGTTGATGGCCATGACGGCCCCGCCGGTGCGGGGCACGTGCTCGGACCCGGTGATGTCGAACTTGATGCCGAGGGCGCGGAAGACCGCTTTGGCGGTGACGACGACGGGCGGGTAGACGAGCTCGGGCATGAGGGCACGCTAGCCCCCGCGCGGCTAGCGGGCTGAGCGAACCGACTCGTGGGAGCAGGCGTTGCTCACGTGGACAGCGTGCGCGAGCGCCGCCGCTGCCTCCCGGCGGGCCCGGGCCATGGTGGCGTCGGCGCTCATCGAGCTCCACGCGTTGCGACGGGCGGCCCGCTGGCCGCCGTGGGGGAGGGCGGTGAGCACGACGTCGCGGACGACGCCCTGGACGGTCGAGACGAGAAGCATGGTGACCTCCGGGCTGGTGGTGTCGAGGACGACTGTGCGGGGCGGATGTGACGACGACGTGTCGTCGTCGTGAAAAGGTGGTGGACGGTGCGGCACGGCCGATGGGCGGCGATGGCTACGGCCGGCCGGGTGCCTCGTGTGCTTTCGGCACGGAATGACCCCGAACTTCAGCGTTCGGCCGCGTGACCTGGGCCGCACCGGGGAGCGGTGCCGCTGTCGCGGCCCTCGGCCGGCGTGCGACGGTGGCGGCATGGCGCTGCCGGTGAGCGACCCGTGGTGGGCCGACGCGGTGGTCTACCAGGTCTACGTCCGCAGCTTCGC
>JBKKBU010000343.1:0-4255 GCA_046713755.1 Mycobacteriales bacterium | reverse complement strand
GCCGACGCGATCGAGTTCGACGACAGCGCCCGTCGGTTCATCACCGAGTCCCTCACCGTCCAAGGCCGGCTCACGATCCTGGCCAACCAACGACAAGGCGGCGACAAGGCCGAGTACGACGCCAAGCAGGCCGAGCAGTTCGGTATCAACCACATACCGGGAAACGCCGACATCCTGTTCCTCGAGGTCGACGTGATCGACCCGTCCGCATTCAGCCAGGTCCTGTACGTACGAGGCATAGAGATCGACGGACACCGCCTCCTCAGAGTCGAGTGCCCCGCCGTTCCGAACGCCATCGCAGCCGTTCTCCTGGCCCTGCGCGACGCTACCGGCGAACGCCCCGACTGCTACTTCGAATGGGCCGAAGGAAACCCGATCGGGCACCTGCTCCGGTACCTCCTGCTCGGGCGCGGAGACACCGCACCGGTCGTGCGAGAGATCCTGCGACAGGTCGAGCCCGATCCGCAGCTCCGGCCGCGCATCCACGTGGGCTGAAACCGCAGTCGTCCTGCTGTGCCCTGCGCGGCGCGCCGGCGCGAAGGGGCGCCGGTAGGACTTTTATGGCAGTTGCAGGGTGAGGGCGACACGTTCGTATGCTGCGAGTGCCCCGTCGTCGACGAAAGCGACCCATCCCTGCCGCTCCAGAACGAGCTCGATGAGCTCGTCGACGGCGTCGTCAATGACCTCGGGGTGCGTGACGTCGTCAGCGGCGGTGATGCTGGTGCCGTTACTGCTCAGCCGCGCGGGGTAGACCAGGCCGATCTCGACGGCCAGCATCTCGGGGCGTTCGACGTTGGCCGCGAGCCACACCGACGTCATGCCCGCGACGGCACGGCCCCTGCTCCAGCGTCGCTCAAGCAGGTCGAGGGACTGCTCCTGTCGAAAGCGCAAGTAGTGCTCGACCGCCGGACGCACCAGACCCACGAGCACCGGCAAGGACGTGTGCGCGTGGCTGCCAGCGACGATGCCGGCCAGTCGGCTTGTCGTACGGGCGACCCGCAGGAAGCTCGAGACTGTGCGTTGCGCACCGACGACCACGAAAGGAGCGGGGTGCTGGCGCAGATGGCAGTCGAGCGCGCGGTCGACGGTCCGGAAGAACGCGTCGTTGTCAGCGCCGCCGAGCTGCCCCTTGCCTGAGGTTCCGTCGGCCTGCCCGGGGCCTGTCTGCCGGGCTTGGTTCGGCAACGGGAACTGCCCGGGCACGGGCCGCAACGAGTCCCCGCTGCCAACGAAGAGCCTGGCGTCGCGCTCGGTCAGGACGAGAACGACATGATTCGGGCTCTGGTGCAGCCCCCGCACGAGGTCGCGGGTGGCGAACGTCGGGTCGACAACCGCCCGATCCTGAACAGCCACCGGCAACCGCCAGGCAGACGAGCCGCCCGGGCCGGCGAACAAGGCAACGCCGGCACCGGCCGGTCTGCCGGCCGCATCATCGGCCAACGCGTACAGGGTCTTCTTGAACGCGGCGGCGACGACGTGTCCCAGCTCCTGGTCCAAGCGCCCGCAGGCCTCGGCGAGGACGGCCTCGAGTCGGGTCGCGTCGGTCAGCGTCATCCGCGGGCCGGCCTGGGTGGTCAGCAGAACCGAGACAGAGGGGTATCCCCGCGTCGTCTGCAGGTCGACGACGTCAGCGGCAGTGGGGAGCGGCAGCGCTGTGCGCCGGAGTGGATGTGTGACGGTCGTCGGTGCGGTTCGGGTCATGGTGGTCCTTCGAGGTCCGACGTCGCGGCTGAGCTGCCGCTACGGACGAGCCTGCGTCGGATTCGGCCGCCCGCAAAGGCCCGCCTCCGGCAGGGTCCAGGTGGCCGTTGCTGCCGGGACCGGGCAAGTGCAGGCCGGACCGGCGGCGCCGAAACGCTGCTGGTGCTGCCCTCAGAGCGGCCGGGCGGGCCAGTCGAGCAGGAGAGCACCCCTGAGGGCTGCGTCGAGCGCGAAGCGGTCGTCGGGATCCCCCGGGTGGAGGCCGGTCAGTGCCTGGATCCGTTCGAGCCGGTAGCTGACGGCACGAACGGACAGGTGCAGGGTCCGCGCCGTACTCGCGGTGACGCCGGCGGCTGCCAGGTAGGCCCGCAGTGTCTGCAACAGCGGGCCCGCGCCGCCCCTGGCCTGTTCGAGGGGAAGGAGCACGGTCCGAACCAGCTCCCGGAGGGGCTCCAGTTCCCGGCCGAGCACTTGGTACACGAGCAGGTCCTCTGCCCTGATGATGCGTTCGGCTCGGGCCAGGCGTTCACTGAGCTCTAATGCGGACTTGGCCTCCTCGAAGCCGGCGCGCACCCCGGCGGGTCCCGTCCGGGGTCTGCTGGCAGCGCCGCGCCACGTGAGCGTCTTTTCCTGGTCCAGCCTGGTGGTGATCACGTCGAGAGCGGCAGTCAGTCCAGGATCAGCCCGCTCCGCTGCCGGCAGCACAACCACGAGCTGCCCGTGGCGGGTGGCGACCAGTAGGTTCGATCCGTCTTGCTGCCGAGGGGTCCGGGCCTGCAGTGCCGCGTCGAGGTCGCGCACAACGATCCGGCCGTCGACGAACTGCCGGTTGCCGGCGACGACCACGACGACATGGCTGGCGTCGAGGCGCAAACCGAGCGATGGGGCCCGTTCCAGCAGCATCGCCAGGTCGGAGGTTCCAGTGAGCAGATCGTCGACGAGCTCACGGCGTAGCGCTTCCTCCGCACGAACGGCTGCCCGCGCTGCCTGCTGGTAGCCCTCGCACATGGCGGCGACGGCATCGTCGATCGCCCGCAGAACCCTCGTGCCGACAGCGACAAGGGCCTCGACGTCGGGTGCGCCTGTCACCGCCGGTAACCCGGCCCACGCCTCTCGAGCGGCCGATAGGTACAAGTCGACCGCGGCCCGCAGCGGCACCCCTGCCGTCGCGGCTCGTCGTCCCGACGCTTCGTACGCCTCGAGCGCACCGATGCTCCACGCCCGGCCGTCGGAGGCGGCAACCAGGTCCGTCAGGAACGAGCCCAGCAAGGCCACAGGTGCTCCGGACTCCTGTGCCGCGAGCGGCCCGGGGCCGAGGCGACGACTCGCTGCCGTCACTCGATCGGGTCGGCCGTCTTGGGTGCGGTGAGTGAACCGGCGTGGGCCCTCAGCTCCGGGTTGCGGCGCACGGCGGTCAGGCTGGCAACCGTCGTCACGACCAACACGATGACGATGACGCTCAAGCTGAGGTTGGTGCTGATCTCGGGCAGCCGGTCATCGACGCCATGGCCCCAGTGCAGGACCAGCTTGAGCCCAACGAACGCCAGGATCAGGGCGAGTCCGGTCGACAGGTAGACCAGCCTGTCGAGCAGGCCCTGGACCAGGAAGAACAGCGCTCGCAGCCCGAGCAGGGCGAAAGCGTTGGCCGTGAAGACGATGTACGGCTCCTCGGTGAGCCCGAAGATCGCCGGGATGCTGGCGAGCGCGAACAGCAGGGCGGTGGAGCCGATGGCGATCATCACGACGAGCATCGGCGTGACGACCCGCTGCCCGTTGACGCGGGTCACGACCTTCGCCGCGTCGTACTCCTTGGTGGTCGGCAGCACCCGCTCCATGAGCCGGACGAGCTTGTTCTCGGTGTCGTGCTCGTCTTCCTTGGTCGTGGCGAGCTTGTACGCCGTGTAGATGAGGAAGGCGCCGAAGACGAAGAACGTGAAGACGAACCGCTCGATCGCGGCTGCGCCCACCGCGATGAAGATCCCCCGCAGGACCAGGGCAAGCGCGATACCGAACAGCAGCACCTTGTGCTGGTAGGCGGCCGGAACCTTGAAGCTGGCCATGATGATGACGAAGACGAACAGGTTGTCGACCGACAGCGAGTACTCGGTGATGTAGCCGGCGAAGAACTCCCCACCCGACTGGTTGCCGCCGAGGATGAACAAGCCGATCCCGAAGAGCACCGCCAACCCGACGTAGAAGGCCACCCAGCGGGTCGCCTCCCGCGTCGTGATGACGTGCGGGCCCTTGCGCTTTGCGACCCAGAAGTCGTAGCCGAGCAGCAGCAGCAAGCCGCCGACGGTGGCGAACCAGACGTAGGGATGGACGTCGAGCAAGGGGTCTCCTCCGGTGGGCACAACGCGGCCACCGGAGGTCTCTCCCGCCCCTGGTGCGGGGCCGGCGCGCCGGGCCCCTCACGATCAGGAGCCGTGCTGACGACGCGGACGCAGTAGGGATACTCCCCTCCGACGTCCGCCAGTCTACCTGCGCCGGGCCGGGCCGCAGGTCGAGTCAGCGCACCCCTGCGGCGTCCATCCCGCGGAGCTCCTTCTTCAGC
>JBKKBU010000342.1:0-6133 GCA_046713755.1 Mycobacteriales bacterium | reverse complement strand
CCGGCGAGGTGGCCGCGCACGGGGATGAACAGGATCTCGAGGTCGCGCGGGTCGGCATGGTGGGCCCGGTGCTTGCGGGCCTGGTAGAGGTCAACGGTGCGGCCGGCCATGACCATGGGCTTGGCGTGCAGGACGAAGACATGGATGAGCCACTCGACGAAGGGCTGCGCCGCGACGACGACGGCGATGACGGCAAGCTGCAACGGTCGGCGGTCGGTCGAGGCAAGGGCGCCAAGTGCTGCCGCCAGTGCCCCGATCAAGGCCCACGGCGACCCGTGCTGCAGGAAGGTCGCGACAGCGGCCGGCAGGGTCCGGACACTCGGCGGGTCGAGGACAGCGGTCATGTCCTGACCGTAGACAATATTTGGTAATGCGACAAGTTCACTTCTTGGAATTATCTCGTTAGGTTGTCCCCCGTGTCCGAGTCCTTGTCCGAGGCCGCCGCTGAGGGCCGAAGCTACGCCGGCCGACGCCCCCACCAGCGCCGCGCCGAGCGTCACGAGCGGCTGCTCGAGGCAGGCCTGCAGGTGTTCGGCACGGTGGGCTGGGACGACGCCACGATCGGGCTGCTCTGCGCGACCGCCAAGGTCGGCACCCGGGCCTTCTACGAGGAGTTCGACAGCCGCGAGGAGCTGCTGCTCGAGGTCGCCTCCGGCATCGTGCTCGAGGGCGTGGCGATCCTGCAGCACGCCGTGGCAGCAGCACCACCGACGCTCGAGGGGAAGGTGCGGGCCGGCCTGTCGTCGTACCTCCGCTTCCTCACCGATGACCCACGCCGGGTCCGGGTGACCTACGGCGCGGTGCCGCGAGCCGGGTCGCTGACGGGTGAGCGACACCGCGCGTCACAGGGCTTCGCCGAGCTGATCGCGGCCGAGGCCGGCGGCCTGGCGGTCGCCCCGCGGGCGCTGGGCAACCCACTACTCGCACTGGCGTTGACCGGGGCCGTCGGTGAGCTGCTGGGGTACTGGGCGGCGACCACGCCGCCGCCCGCGGTCGACGCGCTGGTGGAAGAGCTCGTGCAGCTGTTCCTGGCGGCGCTCGGTCAGCCCGGCAGGTCGGCGCGGAACACCCGATAGCCGCTGCTCACCGACATCGCCAACGGGTCGGTGTTGGCAGCCTCGAGCAGCTCAAGGCTGCGCCGCCGAACGTCAGCCCAGGTGGCGTCGTCGACCACGGCCCGGCCGGCCCGCCACGCCGGATGGTGCTGCTCCTGCTCGTCGAACCAGGCTGCCGCGCTGCGGTGGGTGAGAGTGAGCTGCTCGAGGTTGACGGTGACGGCGGCGCCGTGGGTGGCGAACAAGCCGGTCACCAGGTCGGGGTCGGTCCAGTTGCTCGGGGGTGGGCCGCCGTCGAGGCCGCTCTGCGCAGCGGTGACCGCCTGGCGCATCAGGTAGCCGCTGGCGGCGAGGGCGCCGTCACTGGTCCAGGTCGTGATGACGACGCGGCCGCCAGGGACCGTGGCCCGCACCAGCTCGGCGATGGCCGCGGGGGCATCCGGCACGAAGATGACGCCGAAGACCGAGGTCACCGCATCGAAGGAGTCGTCGGCTACCGGCAGCTGAGTGCCCTCGCCCTGCCGCCACGTGATGGCGGCACCACCGGGGCGGCTGGCGGCGACCCCGAGCAGCCGCTCGGCCGGATCCACGCCGGTGACCTGCGCACCGCGGCCAGCCGCCGCAAGGGCGCAGTTGCCAGTGCCCGTCGCGACGTCCAGCACCCGCTCTCCTGCGCTGATCCCGGCCACTTCGACAACCCGGTCCGACACCGGCGCGAGCAGGTCCGCCGTCAGCTCGTACTGCCCGTCTCCCCAGTCCATGACCGCACTCTGCCAGGCTGCTGACGTGGTGACGCTGGAAGAGGCCCGTGCGCAGCTGCGCACCCTGCGCCCGCTGCTCGACGAGATCGTCGCCCTGCGCGCCGATGCCGCCGAGCTTGGCGCTGCCGTCACCCGGGGTCCGGCGACGCCGCTCGGCCGGTTGCCGGAGTTCAAAGCGGCGCAGGCGCGGCTGGACTTCCTGCTGGCCAACGTGCAGTCGCACGGCATCGAGCTCAAGGGCCTCGGACCGCTGCTGCTCGACTGGCCGGCCGTGCTCGACGGCCAGGACGTGCTGCTGTGCTGGCTCGAAGGCGAAACCGACGTGGACTGGTACCACCGCGCCGATCTCGGCTTCCTCGGCCGCCGCCGACTGCCGTGACAGCCGTGACGGTGGTCGGCAGCCTGAACGTCGACGTGGTCGTCCGGGCCGACCGGCTGCCCTTGCCCGGCGAGACGCTGCTCGGCTCGTCGGTGGCCCGGCTGCCAGGCGGCAAGGGAGCCAACCAGGCGGTCGCCCTAGCGCGCCTCGGCGTGCCGGTGCTGCTCGTCGGTGCGGTCGGGGCCGACGCGGACGGCGCTCTGTGCTTGTCGGCGCTTCCCGGTGTCGACGCCTCTGGTGTCGCGACCGTCGCTGCGCCCACCGGGCTGGCCCTCATCACCGTTGACGCCGCCGGCGAGAACACCATCGTCGCGGTGCCCGGGGCCAACGCGCTGGCCAGCGCTCCGGCGAGTGCCGACGCACTGGTGGTCCAGCTGGAGCTGCCGCTACCGGTCGTGACCGCCGCGGTGTCGGTGGCCACCGGCCTGGTGGTGCTCAACGCGGCACCCGCCCTGCCCCTCCCGCCCGAGCTACTGCGCCTCGTCGACGTCCTCGTCGTCAACGAGACCGAGGCGCTGGTGGTGTCCGGTTGCGCCAACGTCGACGACGCACTGGACAACCTCCACCCCCTCGTCCGCCGGGGGGTGGTCGTCACCCTCGGTGCTGCCGGGTGCCTGGTCGGCTCGGCCACCGGCCGGGTCCGGATCGCCGGTCAGTCGGTCACGGCCGTCGACACCGTCGGGGCGGGCGACGCTTTTGTCGCAGCCCTGACCTGGGCATTGCTCAGCGGCCGCTCGCTGACAGCTGCCGCCGAGATCGCGTGCGCGGCTGGGGCGATCGCCGTCACGCGGCTGGGCGCCCGCAGCTCGCCAACCCTCGCCGAGCTCGAGGCCTTCGGGTAGGCCGACTCGTCAGGCAGTCAGGCGTGTGCCGGGCCGGCCCACTTCGGGAACGGCGCCAGGTCGGGGCGCTCGGCCTCGCTGAAGTAGCGAATCATCCAGTAGGGCGTGAGGAACTCGATGCCCGGCTCGCGCGCCGTGGCGCCCTCTTGGCCGTTGAGCTGGGTCGGCGGGCGCTGCCACAGGAAGTCCGTCGGCGGGCGCAGCGCGACCGGGAGCGGGCGGGCGGCGCGCAGGTCCTTTGCCTTGACGGCCGGCGAAGCGTCCGGCTGACCGGGGAAATAGGTGACGTCGCCGACCCCGTCGACCTGCAGCTCGTACTGGTCCTGGCGAACGCAGGAGAGCTCCGGACCGCAACGCTTCTTGTTGTCGACGAGCTCACCGGTCTCGATGGTGGCTCGGTAGTCGAGCCACTGCTGCAGGTGGGTGACGGCGGCGTCCAACCGCGGCTGCTCGCCGGTGACGGCGAAGGTGATCGCCTCGAAGTGGGCGTTGCCGTCGTCACCGGTGGTCTTGTCCATCACCGCCACAGCCCGGGCGATCTCGGCCCGCTCGGTGCCTGTCGTCGTACGCAGGAGGTTGAAGGCCGTGAGGTGGTGCAGGTTGAACTTGTAGTAGCCATCGTTGGGCTGAAGGGAGTCGACCTCCATCGACGCGAGCAGGGTGCCACTCGCCAGCTGACTGGCGGACTCCTCGGCCCAGATCCCGTCCCACTTCTGCTTGTCAGCGGGGTTCCCGTCGGCCACCACCTGGCGCACCGCGTTGGTCAGGTTCAGTCGCGCCATCGGGACCTGCGCGAAGTAGGCCGCCGAGATCGCGTTGTCGAAGTCGTGCTTGGTGGAGACCTTGCCCCAGGGCCGCGGGAAGGTCCAGCCGTGCTTCACCAGGAAGTTGCCCATCGACAGCAGGTCGGCGCGCAGCATGTCGCGCATCGCCGGGTCGTCGCCGCTGACCAGGTCGAAGGCGGTCAGCATGCCGAACGTCACGCCGGCGTAGGTGTCGCGGCTGGGCGACCCCTCGCACCAGTAGTCCTTGCCGTCGGTCCAGCGCAGCGGGCCGATGACGCGGTGGTCGTCATTGGTCGGGGCGCCGATGCCGAGCCGCTCGCCGACCGGGGTGCAGGCACGCATCAGCATGCCGGGCTCGCCCTTGATGACGCCGCCGCCGAAGTCGGCCAGGTGGCGGTAGTCCTGGGGGTTGGGCTTCTTGGTGGGGTCGTAGTAGACCGTCGGGTTCTTGGTCTCGGTCTGCCACGCTGCCGCGATGTTGACGCTGCGGTTGAAGGCGGTCACCGTCCCGCGCACCCGGGCCAGGGCCTCGTCACGCTGCGCGGTCCAGTAGGCCCGCTCCTCGTCGGTGAGCGCGGGCTTGTTGTGCCCTGGCGCGCTGTCCGACTTGCCCTTGCCCGCGGACTTGCCCTTGCCGCTCTCGAGGTAGCTCTTGGCGGTCGCGTAGCGCATCGCCTGGCCGCCGAGGTAGACGCCGGTCCAGAGGCCACCGGCGTCGCCGTAGCCGCCACTGCTGTGGACGTCGCCGGGCACCCGCTGTGCCGTCCCGAAGTGCGAGCCGGTCATCAGCCCGAAGCGGTAGTGGTCGTTGGCCTTGGTCTCGAGGTCGAGCATGTTGGCGTTGAGCACGGCTGCGGCGTCGGTCGCACAGGTCAGCGGCGGGCAGACCGGCGCGCTGGGCGCCGCTCCTGCGAGGGGCGCGAGGCCACCGACGAGCAGTACGGCGGAAACGGCGAGCGCGAGGCGCGGGTGCGGCAGGGGCATCGATCTAATGTAAGAGGTTCCTACTAAATTGCCAAGAGCCAGTCTGCGCTACACCGGCCGCAGCGTGCCGAGCCAGTCGACGAGCTCCTCGAGGGGCAGTCCGGAGCGGACCCGGAGCAGCCCGGTGCCGACCTGGACCTCGACCACCAGCCCGCCACCGATGGCCCGGATCCGGCCACTGCCGAGCACGCCGAGCGCGACGTCGGCGTCACCACGAGGCGCGACCGGCGCGGCCTCCCGGATCTGGTCGAGGACCACCACGACGCCGTTGCGCAGGTATACGGCGCGCTGCCCCCGGCGTACGACGTCGGTGCTGCCCGGCGCCACGTCGACGAACCGGGCGGCGGCCACCAGCTTCGCGCCCGGCAGCGGCACTGGGCCGACCAGATCCGCAGTGGGAGCCGACAGCCGCTCCACCACAGTGGTCTGCAGCTGGGGATCGATTGCCGCCGGCGTGGTGCCGTCGAAGACGGCCACGGCCGCCAGCGCCGTGATCTCGGTCGCCGTCCGACGACGGACGTCTCGGCCATCCGCCCGCCAGGTGTCGGCGAGCAGGCGGCCGGCGACGTCGACGCAGCTGCGCGCGCGGTCCGCGGGAGTGGCCGCCGCGAAGCTGCCGACGTCGAGCGGCTCACGGGTCACCCACCAGCTGCAGGCTCGGCCCGCGACCGTCCCGGTGCCGTCGGATTGCGCGAGACCCTCCCCCGCTGCCCACTGCAGCGCCGCCGTCAGCTGCAGGTCCTGGCCGGGCTCGCCCGGTGGGATGACGGCGAGCTGCCGCCACTGCTCCCCCACGCGGTCGAAGACGCCGGACTCCGTCGTCGCCGAGCCACCCTCGGGCAGCAGCCGCCGGCTCAGCCGCGGTCGGTCGACCTCGACGACTTCCGTCGTACGCCGGCCTGAGACGAGATCCTCGACGGCGTAGCTGATCCGGTAAGCGGCATTGGCCGGCCGAGGCTCCTGGTCGCGCAGGAGAACCACCGAGCCCGCCGCTGCAGCGGCGAGCAACAGCGCCCCAACGGCCGGGATCAACCGACTCCGTGGCATCAGCTGACCGCTGGGTCAGACGGTCGCGGGGAGCGCGTCGGTCTGTCCCCCGAGGAAGACGGAGCGCAACAGGTCGTCGCGGTGCAGCAGCTCGGCGGTCGGTCCCTCGAAGCGGACCTGCCCCTTCTCCATGAAGTAGGCGCGGTCAGCCAACGTGAGCGCCACGTTGACCGACTGCTCGACCAGCACGATGGTCACGCCCTCCTGGTTGAGGCGGCGCACGGTGGCGAGCAGCTCCTGCACGATCACCGGAGCAAGCCCCAGCGAGAGCTCGTCGATG
>JBKKBU010000341.1:0-2539 GCA_046713755.1 Mycobacteriales bacterium | reverse complement strand
GTCGTGATGCGCGGGGTGCGGACGGCGCGGGCCGCCTCGGTGGCGGGCGCCGGCCTGCTGCGCTCCCTGGACGCTCCTGTCCTCGTCGACGGCCGCTCGGTCGAGGTGCAGGCCAGCCTCGGCGTGGTCGTCGCGCAGCCCGAGGACACCGCGCAGGACCTGCTGCGCAACGCCGATGTCGCGATGTACGCCGCCAAGGAGGCCGCGAAGGACAGCAGTCGAGAAGCTTTGCCTACCCGGAGAGGCACCGCTCGGGTCTTCGTCCCGTCGATGCGCGAACGGTTGCTGCAGCGCGTCTCCATGGAGGCGGACCTGCGGCGGGCACTGGCGTCCGGAGAGGTGGTGCCCCACTACCAACCCGTGGTGGAGCTGCCCGGTGGCGGGGTCCGGGGGGTCGAGGCGCTCGCCCGATGGACCCGGCAGGACGGCAACTACGTGCCTCCGGCGGTGTTCATCCCGCTCGCCGAGGAGTGCGGGCTGATCCAGGCCCTCGGTCGTTCGATCCTCCTGGCAGCGTGCATCGACGCCGGTCGTTGGCATCGCGCTGCGGCGGCCGGCCGGCTCGCGGAGGCGCCGACCCTGTCGGTCAACGTGTCGGCGGTCCAGCTGGCCTCAGAGAGCCTGGTCGACGACGTCCGCGAAGCGCTGGCCGCCGGCGGCTTCCCCGCCGATCAGCTCGTGCTGGAGATCACCGAGACGGCGGTAGTGCGGGACGTGGCGACCGCGGCGACCCGGCTGGCTGAGCTCCGTCAGCTCGGCGTGCGGATCGCCCTCGACGACTTCGGGACCGGCTACAGCGCGCTGGGGGCGCTGCAGAGCCTGCCCGTCGACATCATCAAGATCGACCACGCTTTCGTCCGTGACGTCCATCTCGGCGTGCGAGAGGCTGCCGTCGTCACAGCAGTCATCGCGCTGGCGAACAGCCTGGATCTGACCGTCATCGCTGAGGGCGTCGAGCTGCCCGAGCAGGCACGGCGGTTGCGCGCCCTGGGGTGTCGGATGGCTCAGGGCTTCCTGTACTCCCCTGCGGTCCCGGCCGACGAGCTAGTCGGCCTACTCGCCGAGGCGACTCCGACGACGCCGTACGCCGTGCCACCGGCTCGGCAGAAATGCGCTCCGAAATCGATCAGGAAAGCTGTTTGACATTTGCTTTTCGGGCCACGGGACGCTTTCCTATTGGCGCCCGGTGAATAGCCGGTCGTGAATTCGAGAAGGCGGTAACCAACAATGGCTCAAAGGGTCCAAGTCCTACTGGTGTGCGACCTGCACGACGACGAGGTCGAGGGCACCGAGACGATCGCGTTCGGTCTCGACGGTTCCACCTACGAGATCGACGTCTGCGCTTCCCATGCCAGCAGCCTGCGTGACGACTTCGCCTCCTACGTCGGTGCTGCTCGTCGTGCCGGTCGGGCCCCGGCCGCACCTGCGCAGCGCCGTGCCGCCCGCAGTGCCAAGCCGGCCAGCGGTGACCGCCAGCGGGTCCAGGAGATCCGGGAGTGGGCTCGTCAGAACGGCCACGCCGTGAGCGAGCGTGGCCGGTTGTCCGCCACTGTCACCCAGGCCTACGAGGCAGCTCACTAGCGCGCCACCAGTAGTGCGGACCGAGCCCGCGCCCCGCGAGGGGTGCGGGTTTCGTCGTACCGTGGGCGTTTCGCTGGAGGCGGAAGGGTGGCTGGGAACGCCACCGCTCGCCGCCCGGTTGAACCGTTCGGCAGTGAGAAGAGAACGAGACCCAGCGGTCCCGGGCGACCGGGGCTAGTGTGCGGATGACGAGCACGTCGTCAGCCGCCCCGTGAGGAGCGAGAGATGTTCGAGCGTTTCACCGACCGAGCCCGTCGGGTGGTCGTCCTGGCCCAAGAAGAGGCCCGGATGCTCAACCACAACTACATCGGGACCGAGCACATCCTGCTCGGTCTGATCCATGAGGGCGAGGGAGTTGCCGCCAAGGCGCTGGAGTCCCTCGGCATCTCGCTGGAGGGCGTCCGCAACCAGGTCGAGGAGATCATCGGGCAGGGCCAGCAGGCGCCGTCCGGTCACATCCCCTTCACACCGCGAGCGAAGAAGGTCCTCGAGCTCTCGCTGCGCGAGGCGTTGCAGCTCGGCCACAACTACATCGGCACCGAGCACATCCTGCTCGGCCTCATCCGCGAGGGCGAGGGGGTTGCTGCCCAGGGTCTGGTGATGCTCGGCGCCGACCTCAACCGCGTGCGCCAACAGGTCATCCAGCTGCTGTCGGGCTACCCGGGCAAGGAGACCGCCGGCGCGTCCGGTGGTCCCGTTGAGGGCACCCCCAGTACGTCGCTGGTGCTCGACCAGTTCGGCCGCAACCTCACGCAGGCGGCGCGCGAGTCCAAGCTCGACCCGGTCATCGGGCGCGAGAAGGAGATCGAGCGGGTCATGCAGGTCCTGTCACGGCGGACCAAGAACAACCCGGTCCTCATCGGTGAGCCGGGAGTCGGCAAGACCGCGGTGGTGGAGGGCCTGGCCCAGGCCATCGTCAAGGGCGAGGTCCCGGAGACGCTCAAGGACAAGCAGCTCT
>JBKKBU010000340.1:0-13276 GCA_046713755.1 Mycobacteriales bacterium | reverse complement strand
TTGCGGCGGCTCAGCGCGGCGCCGGCCCATCAGCGCAGGAGCAGGCGACCGCGGCCGCCTTCGTCTGCCTGACCGCCGGCCAGGGCTGACTCCTTCGGCTAATCCATGAAGAAGGCGGGGCGCTTCTCCAGCTGCGCGTGCAGGGTCTGGTCGTGCACGCGAGGCAGGGCTTCCGGCGTCAGGAACAGCGATGCGCCGTCGTGGGCCACGACGACGTCGTGCGCGTCAGGGGCCGAGACCAGGCTGATGGCGAGGCTGTGATTCTCAGGATCGGTGCCGACCCTGAGACCTGCCGTGTCTGGTAGGTCGGCGTCAGCGACCAGATGACAGATGAGGACCGCGGCCTCGTCCGAGAGCTGGAGCATGGGAAGGGACTCCTCGCCTGATGACCCGGTGCTGCAGGGTCCGTGGTGCCGCGACTGGCACGTGCGGGCGGTCGAGACCCACCCTCGCGCGGGTGGGGACGACCGTCAAGGTTCCACGGTCGACGAACCGGGATTCGGTCTGGCAGAAGTGGGAATCCTCTGCGCAGCAACGATCGTCGGCAGAGCAGCACCAGGCTGCGGGGAGGAGAGAGTCGTGGAAGCGACGACCGACGCGCGCGAGGCCAGGTTGGCTGCGCGAGAAGCAGCCGCCGAGCAGCGCGACATGGCAGCCGACGACCGTGACCGGGTCGCGGATCGCCGCGACCGCGAGGCAGACACCCGTGATGCCGTGAGCGCGGCCCTCGATCACGACGCGGACGCCGTGCTCATCACCGCCGACCGTCGCGACCTGGCAGCCGCCGGGCGAGACCAGCTCGCCCGGCACCTGGATGGCGTCTCGGCCGACCAGCACGTCAGCGCGGAGAGCGCTCGGACCGATCGGGAGCGCAGCGCTATCGACCGCGAGTGGGCTGCCCGGGACCGCGACGCCTCCGCCGAGGATCGTGCTTCTCTGCTCCGCTCGGGACAGGCCGCCGCCACTCGCCGAGATGCCGCTGGCCAGCAACGGCAGAGCGCGGCACTCGATCGCGTCGAAAGCGAGTTCGACCGGGCCGACGCCCAGCGGGACCGGCTTCGCCATTCAGCTGACGAGTGAGCCCGACCGAGGTAGCACTGAGCACCTGAGGTCTGGACTCACACCGGGAGGTGCGTCGATCCATCGGCGACGGGCGTCGCAGCCACCACCGCCCGGGGTGCGACCTCCGTGCGATTGCGGCCCTGGCGCTTCGCCCGGTAGAGCGCCAGGTCGGCCCGAGCAAGCGCCGCGGTGAGCGCGCCCTGCTCCTGCGGCTCGATCTCACTGATCCCGATGGAACAGGTGATCGGGATCATCGCGGTGCCCGTCGGGGTCTCACACGGGATGGGCGAGCCGGCGACGAGGCTCCGGACGCGCTCTGCGACGGCATGCGCCTCCTCGAGCGTCGCCCTGCCGAGCAGCACCGTGAACTCCTCGCCGCCGAAGCGCCCGACCACGTCCCCGGGCCGGACGGCCTGCTGGATGCGGTCAGCGGTCTGCCGTAGCACGACATCGCCTGCCGCGTGACCGAAGGTGTCGTTCACCACCTTGAAGTGGTCCAGGTCGATGAGGGCGACGACCGCGGGCAGTCCACGCGCCTGGGTGATCATGTGCTCGGCCCTGGACCGCCAGTGCGCCGCGTTGGCGATTCCGGTCTTGGTATCTGTCTGGGCCTGCTCAAGCAGTGCGGCATGCCGCTGCGCCCGCTCGAACGACAACAACAGCGGGAACGCGAACAGGATCGTCCACGGAGCCTGCGCCCAAGACGCCCAGATCAAGACACCCAAGGCCTTCTGGGAGACCTGCGCCAAGGCCACGTGGAACTCATCGTGAAGCAGTCTGCGCAGGTCGATCCCGGCGGCCAGGTGCATCACGGCGATCAGCGCACCGTGGGTGGCCAACTGCAGGCACAGGATCGCCAGCGCGGCGGCGGCGGCAGCGCGAAGGCCGAACGTGCTGCCACCGCCGGTCGCTGCGAACACCGTGTGTGCGAAGGCCACCGCCAGGCCGTTGGAGGAAACGCTGAACAGCAGTCGACTCGGCTTCTGCGGCGCGCGCCATCGCTGGGGCGCAGCGCGGAAGGCCACCCAGTGGACCAGGTAGGTGAGCGCCTCGAACGCCAGGACCGCCAGGACCCCCGCCCCGAGGGATGCGCCGATGGCCAGAGCAGAGATCCAGCAGTCGTCAGAGCTGTGCTGGATGCGGCCGGATCGCTCGTAGACGTCCGCCGACCTCACCGCCCGCAACGTTGCGTGCGTGCGCGCCCAGACCACTCCAAGAACAGCCACGAGGGCATAGCTGAACTGGCCGGCGGTGGGCACGACCATCTCCCGCACAGCCAGGACGACGACCGCGAGGGTCGCGATGTGCAGGCTCAGCAGCAGCGCCACGGCCCGGGCGGGCATCCGCCACAGCTCCCAGACCCTCACGCATGCACCTCTGCCCGTTCGGTCGTCTCTGGCCCGTTTCGTTGAACGGCGCTCGAGTGCAGTGAACGGTCCCTTCGAGCCATTCGGCGCCACTCGGCCCTTGCTTGAGTCGCCCACGTGCTGACAAAAGAGCAGGCAAGACCTCATATCGAGCTGTGGCAAGGTTCCGGTTGTGGCACGGGTCAACGACGTGGGCGGTATGCAGGGATTCGACCTGCCTGCTGAGGAGCCCGACGAACCGGCCTTCCACGCCGACTGGGAAGCCCACGTCTTCGCGATGAATCGCGCACTGATCGGTGCCGGCGTCTACAACCTGGACGAGTTCCGCGACGCCATCGAGCGCATGCCCCCCGCCGACTACCTGGCGTCGTCGTACTACGAGAAGTGGTTCTTCGCGATCACGACACTCTGCGTCGAGAAGGGCGTGCTCACGGCCGACGAGGTGCACGGTGACTGAAGCCTTCACGGTCGGTGCCCGGGTGCGGACCCGTCGCACCGACCCGCCGCACCACACCCGCCTGCCCCGCTACGCCCGGGGCGCCCTCGGCACTGTCGTCGAGCCCGAGGGCCAGCACCCGCTGGCTGACGACCGGGCACGCGGTCTGGCGACACCGCCTCAGCCGGTCTACGCCGTGCGCTTCACCGCCCTCGAGCTGTTTGGCGCGGGCGACCACGCAGTGACGCTGGACCTCTGGGAGAGCTACCTCGAGGCGGCGCCGTGAGCGGGGACCACAGCGGCACCGATGCCGCACTGGCTGCCCGCGTGCGGCACGTGGAGGCCGCCCTCGAGCGGCATGGCCTGGTCGACCCCGTCGAGTTGGACCGGGCCCTGACGGCCTTCCTGGCCAAGGGCTCGCCGGCCAGCGGAGCGCGCGCCGTCGCCCGGGCCTGGCTCGACGAGAGCTTTCGTGCGCGGCTGCTTGCTGACGCCAACACCGCGCTGGCGGAGATCGGCCTGTCCATGGGTGGCGGCCTCCAGGAGCAGCGGCTCAGGGTGGTGGCAAACAGCCCCACGACCCACAACGTCCTGGTGTGCACGCTGTGCTCCTGCTATCCCATCGCCCTGCTGGGACCCTCACCGTCCTGGTACAAGAGCGAGGGCTACCGGTCGCAGGTGGTGCGCGACCCCCGCGGGGTGCTGCGTGAGTTCGGCTACGACCTGCCGGGTGAGGTCGAGATCACCGTCTGGGACGCGACCGCGGAGTCTCGGTACCTGGTTCTCCCGGTGCGCCCGGCGGCCACCGAGGGCGCCACCGAGCAAGAGCTCGCGGGCCTGGTGACCCGCAACGGGCTCATCGGGGTCGCGCCGGTGTGACCGCCTCGCGCAGGAGAACGCCGAACGACGACGAACGGAGACAGATGCGCATTCGTCCACTCCTGATCCCGTCGGCCCTGCTCTCGCTCGCACTCGCTGCCCCGGTCCTGGCCGCCCCGACCTGCACGACCGTCCCGACGGCGGCCTGCGGCGGCCGGGTGGTGGCGGAGCCGCAGTTGTCCACCAGCTTCCACCAGTTCAACGGCCCGTTGGAGACGGTCGGGGGCTCGCTCGAGGCGATAGAGAAGATCAGCCCGCGCTACCTCGAGGTCATGACGATGGCCGAGGCGACCGGCAACCCGGCACACAAGAGCTTCGGTGGCCGGCCGCTGTGGGTCGTGCGCGTCACCGACGAGCAGGCCCCGCGGGCCGCCAAGGCCCAGGTGGCGGTGTCGCTGTCGGTCCACGGCCTGGAGGCCGCCGGCCGCGAGGGTGGTCTGCGCTACGTCGAGGACCTGGCCCGATGGGGTGCCAGCGAGCCGACCAAGATGCTCTACGCCGGCGACACGGGCTTGCCCTTCGCCGAGGTGATGCAGCGCACCGAGACCTGGATCGCGTTCACCAACTCCGACGGCTGGGCCGCCGGCGACCTCACGAGCAGCGACCCGGGGCCGGGCTTCGTCCGAGCCAACGACAACGGCGCCGACCTCAACCGTGATCTCGCCACGGTCGGTTGGTACAACCACGGCGGCGGTCGCGGACTGGCCGAGTCCGAGCCGGAGACGCGGGCCTGGACGACCCTCGTCAAGTCGCTGCCGAACCTCAAGACCAGCGCCGACATCCATGGCGAGCTGACGACGCCCAATGACGCCTTCAGCGACCTCATCATCCCGGCCGGGCAGTGGACCCCGAAGCGCCAGGACCAGGTCAACCAGCTGTCGCTCAACATGATCCGTACCGTCGAGCGCAAGTTTGTCGAGCACGGTGTCGTCCTCGATGACATCTTCGGGCCGTTGCCCGGCGACGGAGCCACCCCTCGCAAGGCCGCCAACGTCGCCGCGTCCTACGACATCGTGGGCTACGACGACTCTGGCTTCATGGGTGACTGGTTCAGCCAGACGCAGGACAGCGTCCACATGGACATCGAGAACTTCCTGTCAAACCTGGCCCCCAACAACGGCTGGAACCCGCTGATCGAGCAAGCCCATGTCGCCGCCGTGCGCGGCAACATCGAGGCGACCATCGTGGAGTCCCTCATCACCGACGCGGTCAAGCCCGTCGCCGATTACGGCCGCATCGCCTATGTCGCCGATCCGCTGCGCACCAGCTCTGACCCGGCCGTCAAGGACGGGACACCAGGCACGGGTTCCGAGCTGGAAGAGGGCGAGACCCAAACGCCCTACGACGTCAGCCGACTCGACTACTTCCCGGAGCTCGCCAAGGCCTTCGGGGCCGAGGTGAAGGCCGTGACCGCCGAGCAGATCGCGGCAGGGACGAGCCTGTCGGCGTACGACACGCTTGTCGTCACGGACATGGAGCTGCCTATCGGCTCTACCGCGAACCGCAGCAACTACCTCGCGAGGCTCGACGCCTTCGCCAAGTCCGGTGGACAGCTGCTGCTGACCGACCGCGCGGTGGCCCTGGTCAAGGCACTCGGGGTGGTGGACGGCAGCGACAACGGCACCATCACGGTCAACAAGACCGACGCCGGGCACGTCGACTTCGTCGCCCCACTCGGTGATCACCCCTTCGAGAAGGGCCTGGTGGGCAAGCCCAGCCAGACCTACTACGAGGTCATGCTCGGCTACCCGGCGCGCAACCAGGCGCCGAACTTCGGCGTCCCGCGCACCCTGTGGGAGGGCGCTGGCGGCACCACCGTTGCGACGGTCGGAGCACAGGGTGCCAGCACCTCGCCCAACACCGCGCTGGGCACCATCGAGCGGGGCGCGGGCCAGATCACGATCTTCGGCGCGATCCTCCCGCAGGCCGTCGAGACCCTTGATGGCATCGAGACGCCGCACCCGTTCGGCCTGGCGTCCTACGCCGTCACGATCACCGGTGGGCAGGTGCTCGACAACATCTTCGCGTTCCGAGGCACCGGGCGGAGCGGGGCTCCGACTGCGCCACAGCCCCCGGCTGCCCCGCCGGCGGCTCCGCCGGGTGGTGGCGGCTCCCTGCCGACGACCGGCCTGCCGGTGCTGCTGCCGCTGGCCGCGGCTGCCCTGATCGGTCTCGGCGCGCTGAGCCGTCGCCGCCGCGCCACCTCAGCCTGACGAGTGGCCGATCTCGGTGACCTCGGGGACCAAGCCGGCTGGCGCTGCTGGCTCTGCGACGAGGCTGTCCCGCGCCAGGCCAAGGCGAATGACCCGAACCAACCCGTCGCGGACCAGGTCGCTCCTGCGGCCAAGGGGACAAAGGGCCGCGGCGACGTGCGGCTGGCCCACAAGCGCTGCAACGACCTTCGTAAGGGCCGGCCTCCCAGCATCGCCTGGCCGGAGCGGTTCCAGGTGGCCGATGCGCCTGAGCTGCTGCACTCGCTGGTGCGGCGCGACAAGGGCAAGAACCAGGGCGGGGAGGTCGTCGCCATGTGCGCCGACGCGACCGCCGCGACGGCGGCCGCAGCCTGGGTCGTTCCCGTCGCCCGCACGCTCTACCCCGGCGAGTGGGAGGCCACCTGCGGCCCCTTGGCCTCGATGACCGCTGTCCGCTTGTTCAAGCACCGCTGACCCGCGGTCAGAACGGCACGAGAGTCCCGAGGGCGGGTTCGCCACGGCCCGAGAGGCCACGGCAGAACTCCACCGCGTCCTCGCAGATCTCGGTGTCGCCGGAGCCGAACTCCCAGCGACCGCCCGCCGGACCGGTCAGCTCAATGGTGCACGACTGGCCGTGGCGGCCGGCCCACTCCGCGACGACGTCGGCCACCAGCAGACCGTCGTGGTCGTCCGTGAGCTCGAGGTCCAGCCCGACCGCTCTGGCCACGTCGATGCGGTGCATCCAGGTGTCGCGGGTGAGGATCACGTCGACGAGGAAGCCGAAGGTCCACGACTCCGTCGACGACCCCACCGTCTGCTGCATCGGCATGGTGCGACCGCGGACGAAGCCTGGCGCGCGCCGGCGACCCTTGGCGGCACGTGGTCCGACGACCGCGAAGCGCGCGACCAGCTGATCGGTGCTGTCGTCGGTGTGCTTGGCGACCTGGAGCGCAGTGAGCGCGTCGATGAACTCGCCCCCGGCCTTCCCTGCGGCCCGCATCTGCTTGAGCTGCTCAGGCAGTGAGGCCGACATCTCCGTCATCCCGACGACGTGACCTGCCAGTGCGCGGACGTCCCACCCCGGACAGTCGGTCGGCTTCGCCCAGTCGCCTGGCTGGAGCTGCTGCAGCTGGGCCAAGCAGCGGTCGTACTCGGTTGCGGCCAGCCGCATCGCCGTTCCGCGTTCGAGGGCGGCCCGACGTGCCGGCGCCGTGGTGGCCGTGACGGTCTTGCTCATCGACCGGCCCCGACCGGGGCACCGTGGCCGGGCAGGGCCTGCGCCGGAACCGGCGCGGCCTGGCAGCCGAACCGGCTCTCGTACACGTCAGCGAGGTCGCGGAGCAGGCGAGGGCAGTCACCGTTGTAGGACGAACCGTGCATGACCGCCAGGGTGGTCGGCTCGAGGTCGGCCATGCGCCGATAGGCGGCCGGGATGGCCGGACCCATCGACGTCTGCCAGAACATCTCCTCGGCGGCGATGGCCGCATCCAGCAGGTCATGGTCCGTGACGGCGGCGCCATCACCGAGCTGCGTGCACAGGTCGCCGCAGAACAGCGTGCGGGTCTCCTGCTCGAAGAACACGTGCGACTCCCAGTTGTGCGGGACATGGGGCGTGGCCAGCTCCAGCATGCTGCGGCGAAGCCCGGCACCACCGATGTCGAGCACCTCACCGTCGGCAAGCGCGCGCGGGGGCCGGTTCAGCATGTCGTTCAGGGAGAGCATCACGCCCAGCGCGCCATGGGCAACTTGCGCGTGGGGCGCGGCCTCGAGGAACTCGTTGACAGCCCCGCACTCGTCGGCCTCGACGTGCGCGAACGCGATCCAGCGAAGCCGCTCGATGGGCAGCACCTGCTCGACTGCCTCGCGCACCAACGGGAAGAGCTGACGCATGCCGGTGTGATAGAGCAACGGCTCCTCGGCGTCGACCAGGAACTGGTTGAACGTGAAGCCCCCCGGTGCGATCTCGGGGATGCACGTGGAGATGCGGTAGATGCGATCGGCGATCTGGTCGACCTTGGTGTCGTTCATGACTTCCCCTTGGTTCGTGAGCGAGCGGGCTTGCCGTAATGGGTCAGGAACATCGAGACGAGATCGGGCAGGGTGGCGGTGAAGGCACCGTCGTCGAAGGACGCCTCAGGTGCGTTCGCCAGCTGCTGCGTCATGACTCCGGAAGTGAGGACTGTCCAGATGCGCAGCAGCAGCTCGGTTTCCAGGCCCGGCCGGAACAGCCCACGGCCACGTAGGTCCTCGAAGTTGGCGTGGGCCGCGGCGAGCATCTCGACGGCCGGCTCGTAGGCCAGCGCGGACGGCTCGTAGCCCGGCACCGGCCGCCAGCACATGAGCTGGGCCTGGACCGGGTGCTCGAGCATCCAACCGACGAAGAGCCGGGCGCAGGTCAGGAAGTACGCCGCCAGGTCATCGGCGTCGTGCACCTCGTCGTACGCCGGCCCCATCGTCTCGTGGACCGCCCGCCAGCCGCGGGCGAAGACCGCGTCGTACACAGCGTTCTTGGAGTCGAAGTAGACGTACAGCGACGGCGTCCGCATGCCCATCCTGCGGGCCACCTCCCCGAGCGAGAGCCCGCCGACGCCGTACTCCGTCATGACCTCGATGGCGACGTCGACGATCTCCTCGATCGTCTCGAGCCGACGCCGCTGGCGGCGGTCGAGCCGGACCGGTTCGGAGGTCATGCGCACACTCTTTACCTAATGGCATTAGGAAGTCAAGGCCCCGTGAGGATTGCGCTGTGGCCTCGTACGCTCTGACGCGCTCCCCTCGTTCATCCACCAGAGACGGCCATGTCGATGCGCTCGTTGGAGACCGACTACCTCGTCGTGGGTGCGGGCGCGATGGGCATGGCTTTCACGGACGCGCTGATCGACCATGCCGACGTGCACGTCACGCTCGTCGACCGTCGGCACGCGGCCGGTGGGCACTGGCAAGATGCGTATCCGTTCGTCCAGCTGCATCAAGCGTCGCTCTTCTACGGCGTCGCATCGACGGTGCTCGGCGCAGGCGCTGTGCAGCAGCAAGGTCCGGAGTCTGGTCTCCAGGAACGGGCTCGTCGGTCGCAGATCCAGGGCTACTACGACGACATCCTGCATCGCCGCTTCGTGGGCTCCGGTCCAGTGACCTTTCTCGCCGGGAGCGAGTATCACACCGACGGCACCTCCCATTTTGTGACGTCACGGGTCTCGGGCGAGACCACCCGCGTCACGGTTCGACGCCGTCTCGTCGATGCCGCCTACGTGTCACCAACGATCCCCGCGACGACCCCGCCGCCGTTCGGCGTTGCTGAGGGGGTCAACGTCATCCCCATCAACGAACTCGCCTCATTGACCAGCACGCCGAGCAGCTACGTCATCGTCGGATCCGGCAAGACCGCAACCGACGGGATCGTGTGGTTGCTGGTCAACGGCGTGGAGCCGGATCGGATCGTGTGGGTCCGGCCGCGCGATCCCTGGATGCTCAATCGCGCCGTCGTCCAGCCGGATCCGGCACTCGCACTCGGGGTTGCCGCAGACATCATGACGGCGGCGGCAGCGGCCGAAACGCTCGACGACCTGTTCCTGCGCCTCGAGGCCGCCGGGGTGATGCTCCGGATCGACACCGACGTCGTTCCCACGATGGCGAAGACACCCACCCTCGGTGTGTGGGAGCTCGACCTGCTCCGCACGATCGAGAACGTCGTACGCCTGGGGCACATCACGCACGTCACTGCGGACGAGATCGTCCTCGACAGGGGCGTCGTGCCGTTACGGCCTGGTTCAATTGTCGTGCACTGCGCCGCGGCCGGACTGCAGTACCCACCGCTGGTTCCCATCTGGGGCAAGGACGCGATCCGGCTGCAGACGATCCGGGCCGGCTTTCCGTGCTTCTGCGCGGCCCTTGCCGGCTATGTGGAAGCAACCCGGGACGAGGACGAGGAGCGCAACCGGCTGTGTCCGCCCAACAACCTTCCCGACAACCCCGCCAGCTGGGCGCAGATGCAGGTGCGTGGAACCCTGGCAGCGCGCGCCTACGGCGCTGAGCCAGACATCGCCGCTTGGGCCAACGAGTGTGCCCTCAACCCAGCGCGCATCGAGCCTTCTCGGGGCGAGGAACCAGGCGTCAAGGCCGCCTCGGCGCGCTTGGCCGACGTGGCAGAACAGGGGCTCGCCCGAATGACGGAGCTCTCCCCGACGGGGCGCGATGTCACTGGCGGTCGCGAAGAGCCAGCACCTGGATCTCGACGATGAGGTCGTTCTCGACCCTGTACATCGCCAGCCACTCGACTGCACCCACGCGGGGGGCGACAAGCGGGGCTCCGCGCTCATCCACAGCGATCGCGCCGCCGGCGTAGGCATGCACCACGACGCACTCGGCAACCTCGATCGTCTGCTGCACCTCGATGTTCCAGTCCGGTCGGGCACTGGACTGCCACCGATAGAACTCACGGAGTGATTCCACGTCGGCCGGCCAGCCGTAGCCACCCCCGCGGTATTCCGAGGAGACCAGCTCGTCGACCGCGGTCAGATCACGCTGGTTGACGACCCGTTGGAGATACCCGTGCACGAGGGCAGAATTCGAGGCCGGGCGAGGCGACGACGGCGTGGTCATGCAGTCAGCATCCAGCAGCGGACGTGGGCTCGTGAACGGGGCACTACCGCGGCGCCCTGACTGCGATGCGACTCAGCGCAGCGGCGAGCACTTAGTCGCCACGTCGCCGTCCGGCGATCTACGGGACTACGACGAACCTCTTGCCCTGCAGCGACTTGAGTACGCCGAAGTGGCGGCGGTCGAGGGTGAGGATGGTGCGAGTGTCGAATCGGTTGGCAAGCAGGACCAACGACGCATCTGTGACGCCGATCTCCTGATCGCTGTACCTCTCCACGATCTGCGCACACGTGGCGATGTCAGCCGAGGTCAGGGCTGGCAGCTCGTAGGCGCCTGAGCCCAGCTCTTTCAGGACGGCCACTTCAGCGGCCACACCGACCCTCGTGGATAAGAGGTAGTCCAGCTCGGCGACAACAAAGGGCGATACGACCAAGGGCTCCGTCGCCGACTCGACGGCAGCCTTGACGCGCTCGTGCGCCGGTTCGGCTGCGTTGTAGTAAGCGAGCAACCCGCTCGTATCAGCGATCACCGCATACCGAATCCGTCCAACAGCTCATCAACATGCTCGGCGATAGCCGGACCGTCGATGATGCCCGCCCGCGGCGCCGGTCGACTCAGGCCGGCTGCAAGGGCCAGCCTGATGACCTCGGCCTCCGCGATCCCTCGCCGACGAGCCTCGCGTTCGACCTCTGCCTTCAACTCGTCTGGAAGGTAGAGCGTGGTCTTGACCGACATGCCATACATGGTACCACCGATGGTGGTACGCGCATCGCCGATTACGTATCCGGAGGTTCGACGCATCGGTGCACGACGCCGTCGACGGCATAGGTCTTGTAGGGCGCGATGTAGAGGCGCAGCCATGAGGGCACCGGATGATCTGGCTCCCACGAGACGTAGGCCTCGATCACCTCGGGCTCGGGGCACCACCCATACAGCCAGGCGGCGGTGCGGTGACTGAGGACCGCATCGTCACGCCACAAGCCGACGGCCCGGCACTTGTCAGTCGTCGTCGCCGGTCGGTCGCAGTACACCTCTCCCACAACGCGGAACAGCTTCTTGCGACGCAGCCGGTCAGCCAGCCACTGGCCCTGGATCCCGCGACGGCGAAGCTGCTCTGCGGTCATGACGTGGTCGCCCATGCCCTGATCGTGAGGCTTGCTGCGGCGTCCGGAGCAAGGGGCCTCAAACTGTGGACAACCGCACCTGCCTACACGTTGAAGCTGAACTCCACCACGTCGCCGTCCCGCCAGCTGCGAGTGCCGGCCGAGCGGCTCACGCTCACGCCGCCCTCGCCAGGGTTGTTACAGGAGATCGGCAAGCAGGCGGGCAGCCCGCGCCGCGCCGTCGGTCTCCACCGGGCGGTAGTCCAGCGTTCTTGAGAGCTCCTCCACCAACGCCTGCGCGATGTCGTCCGGCGTGGCCGTGTCGTAGTCCATGCACCGGCCGGCCCCGTAGTTCGCGAGTCGGTGCCGGACGTGCACCTGCTGCTCGAAGTGGTGACGGAGCGGGAAGTACAGGAAGGGACGGCCTGCAGCGGTCAGCTCCATCGAGGTGGTCAGGCCCCCTTGAACGACGGCGATGTCGCACGCCGCGAGGTGGCGGTACAGCCCGTGCACGTACGAGCGGACCTCCACTCCGTCGACCACCGGGAGGGCGCGCGGATCGATGCGCGGCCCCGTCACGACGACCATGCGCAGGTCGGGCAGCAACGCCTTCGCCGGAGCGGCAGCCGCAATGACGCGGCGCAGGAGATGCAGCCCGACACCGGAACCGCCCACGGTGACCAGGCAAACCCGCTCGTCCGGGCGGTATCCCAACTCGGCGCGCAGCTGCGCGCGCGCACCCAGGTCGTCTGGGTCGAAGCCCGTGACGTACCCGCTGTAGTCGTAGTGCTCGTCCACCCAGGATCGGATCTCCGGCAGGTCCGGCCCGAACGTGCCGGGAATGACGTCCTCGGGGTTGCCGACGAACACAGCCCGGTCGCGCAGCCGCGGGAAGCGGGCGATGTGCTCCACCATCTCGGCGTTGTAGTCGGCCGTCAGCACGGCCTCGCGCGAACCGCCGTCGGGCATCGGGACCCAGCCGACGAAGTCGGTGAGCCAGGCGTAGGGCGCCCGCTTCAGCTCGGGGTTCTCGTGCAGGAAGTGGTCGACGTCCCACCCCTCGTCGGCCACCATGAGGTCGTAGGTGCCGCCCTGCGCCACCTCGTCGAACACGTGGAAGTTGGCGACCAGCAGCTCGTCCATCCGGCGGATCGCCTGGAACACGTGCAGGTCGTGCTCGCCTGCCTCGGAGTCGATGTGCGCCGCCTCCCCGGCCAGCACGTGCGACGCCGGGTGCACCCGCTCACCCCGTGCGGCGAGCACGCCCGCCACCGGTTCCTGCACCAGCCAGTCGATCTCCAGGTCGGGTCGGAGCAGGCGCAGCTCGTCGGCGATGGCGGCGTCGCGGCGGGCGTGGCCCAGCCCGATCGGCGAGGTGACGAACAGGGCCCGCCTGCGCCGGTCCATGGCCCGGCTCCAGGTCCTGGGGCCGCGCGCCGCGCCGGTCACGCGGTCGACGAAGTCCCTGATCAGCAGGTTGGTGCGCACCGGGTCGCGGGCCTGCGGGTTGTGCCCGCCGCCGGCGAACGTCATCAGCTCCCCGCCGGTGCGCTCGGAGACCGCCGCGCCACGCTCGTGCGGGACGATCTCGTCGTCGTCGCCGTGCAGCACGAGCACCGGGCACCGCACGGCGCGGCAGAC
>JBKKBU010000339.1:0-7591 GCA_046713755.1 Mycobacteriales bacterium | reverse complement strand
GCGAGCTGCGCCACGCCCGTGGGCTCCTGGTACGCCGCGAGGACTGGGACTGGAGCCGGGTGCCCGGGCACCTGCGGACGTTGTTCCGGGTGGTGGCGCCGGACGGCAAGGTGCTGGGGGAGGGGCGTGACCTCGGTGACCTCCAGGCACGGCTGCGACCCAAGGTGCAGGCTGCGCTGTCCTCTGCCACCTCGATCGAAGCGACCGGCCTGACGACCTTCCCCGCGGAACCCATCGCTGTCGAGGTGGCGGACGGCGCGCTGCGCGGCTATCCCGCTCTGGTCGACGAGGGATCGTCGGTCGCGCTGCGGGTGCTGCCCTCGGCCGCCGATGCGGCGGCTGCCCACCGGGTCGGGGTGCGACGCCTGCTGCTGCTCGGCGTGCCGTCGCCGGTCCGTGGCATCTCCGATCGGCTGACGACGTCGCAGAAGCTGTCGCTCTCACGCAACCCGCACGGCTCGGTGCCGGCGCTGCTCGAGGACGTCGTCATCGCGGCGGTTGACGCCGTCGTGCAGCCGGTGCGTAGTGCCGCCGAGTTCGCCGAGTTGCTGGCGCAGGTACGGGCGGGCCTTCCGGCGTCCGTGGCCACGGTGGTCACGTCGGTGGAGAAGGTGCTGGCGGTCTGGCACGACGTGACGGCTGGCTTGGCTGCCGAGTCCCGGCCGCCCCTGCAGGCGGCGGTGCGGGACATGACGGCTCAGGTCGAGGCGCTGGTGGGTCCGGGTTTTGTCGCTGCCACGGGCGCGGCGCGACTGCGCGACCTCGAGCGCTACCTGCGGGCGATCGTGCGCCGGCTCGAGCGACTGCCGCGCGACGTGCCTCGCGATGCGGCGTCGCAGCAGCGGGTGGCTGCGGTCGAAGCCGAGCGGATGTCGTTCCTGACCGGATTGCCACGGACGACGGTGGGCCGCCCAGACGTGCTGGAGCTGCGGTGGATGGTCGAGGAGCTGCGGGTCTCGCTGTTCGCGCCCGATCTGAAGACCAAGTACCCGGTGTCGGAGCAGCGGATCTACAAGGCCATGGACGCGATCAGCGGCTGATCGCGCTCACCAGGTGTCGACCCACCGACGACCGGACGGTGACCACGCGGGCGCCGCGGCGAGGACCGCCGCGAGGATCCGGCGGGTGTCCGCCGGGTCGATGACGTCATCGACCTCGTAGTACGACGCAACGCTCACCGCTCGGGCCCGGTCGAGAGCCATCGCCAGGGTGTCGGCGACCAGCTGCTCCGGATCGTCGGCCGCCTCGAGCTCGCGGCGCAGCCCGAGCCGGACCGCCCCTTCGAGCCCCATCGGGGCGAGCTCGCCGGTTGGCCAGGCGAGCGTGATGAGAGGGGTCCGCGTCGAGCCGCCGAGCATGGCCTGCGCTCCCAGGCCGTAGGCCTTCCGCAGCACGACCGCGACCAACGGGACGGTCAGCTGGGCGCCGATCGTGAACAGTCGCGCCGAGTGCCGCATCAGGCCGGTCGCCTCCGCGGCCGGGCCGACCATGATGCCGGGGGTGTCGACCAAGGAGATGACCGGCAGCCCGAAGGCCTCGCACAGCTGCAGGAACCGCGCCGCCTTGTCGCAGGCGTCGGAGTCCAGCGCGCCGCCGAGGTGGCGACAGTCGCTGGCGAGGACACCGACGGTGCGGCCGTCGAGTCGACCGAGGACGGTGACGACGGACCGCCCAAAACCGCCTCGTAGCTCGACGTGAGTGCCGGGATCGAGCAGCACCCTGAGGGCAGCGCGGACGTCGTACGCCGTCTTGCGGTCGCCCGGCACCACCTCGCGGAGCGGCGTCTGGTCCTGCTCCACACCCTGAACGGCCGGGCCGAACAGGTTGAGCAGCTGCCGCACCACGACGACTGCCTCGTCATCGTCGGCGACGAGCACGTCGACGGAGCCGGCCGTCCAGTGCATCTCCGCCGGACCCACATCGTCCGGCGCCACGGTCCCGAGCCCACCACCCTCGATCATCGCGGGTCCGCCCATGCCGATCGACGAGCCCCGGGTCGCGATGACGACATCGCACATGCCGAGCAGGCCGGCGTTGCCGGCGAAGCACCGGCCGGCGGCGACGCCGATCCGCGGGACCAGGCCCGACAGCGCTGCCCAGAGCTGGAAAGCGGGGACCGTCAGGCCGGAGACCATCGCCCAGTCGGTGTCGTTCGGACGGCCACCGCCGCCTTCTGCGAACAGCACCACCGGGACGCGTAACCGCTCCACGACCTCGAACAGCCGGTCCTTCTTGGCGTGCCCGACCATGCCCTGGGTCCCCGCGAGCACGGTGTAGTCGTAGGTCGCCACCGCGACCGGCCGACTGGCCACCCGCCCCAGCCCACCGAGGAAGCCATCGCCGGGAGTGCGGGCGGCGAGGTCGTCCTCGGAACGCGCGGCGCGTTGCGCGGCCACCGCGAGTCCGCCGTACTCGACCCACGAGCCCTCGTCGACGAGGGCGGCAAGGACCTCCCGTGCGGTACGCCGCCCCGCATCGTGTCGGCGGGCGACCGCCTCGGGCCGGGCCTCGTCGGTGAGGAGGTGCTGGCGTCGGTGCAGCTCGGCGAGGTCCGCTCGCTCACGGGGCGCCTCGTGCGTGGCTGCGACCGACACCTCGCCGGGGCGTACCCGCGCGAGCTCCTGACCGAGCAGGACCAGGTCGCCGACCTGCACGAGCACTGCGGTCACCATTCCGTCGTACGGGCTGGTGGCTGGGTGCTCCATCTTCATCGCCTCGATGGCGACCAGGCGCTGCCCGGCGCGGACCTCGGAGCCGGCCTCGACGAGCACCGCCGTCACGGTGCCTGCCAAGTCGCTGCTGACGGGCTGCTCCACGCTGCGGACCCTAACGGCTACTCGCGAAGGCGCCTGCGATAGCCGATGCCGGGGTGCCACGACTCGATCGATGCTTGACAGCAGTGCGGTCCGACGGAAATGGTGCGGGCTTAGGGGGTACGGCCACCCGTTCCTGGCTCGCGAGACGGGCTGACAACAAGGAGCAACATGACGCTTGAAGCCAAGAACCTCGACGCACCTGATGAGACGCGCACGTTCGACAACGGCGAGATCCGCCTCGTGACCATCGCCGGCGCCACTGTCGGCCGGGCGGTCTTCCAACCGGGCTGGAAGTGGTCGAACGATGTCAAGCCGATCGCCGGCACCGACTCGTGCCAGGCACCTCATACCGGATACGTCGTCTCCGGCCGCATGCACGTTGTCATGGATGACGGCACCGAAGCCGACGCCGGACCCGGTGATGCCGTGGCGATCTCACCCGGCCACGACGCATGGATCGTCGGCGACGAGCCATGCGTGATGCTCGACTGGTCAGGTGCGGCCAACTACGCCATGCCTGCTAGCTGAGTTCGAGGCGGCCTACCAACGCATGTCCCGGACGTGTTCCTCCACGACCTGACCGGCGTATAGCCCGCTAGTCCCGCAGGCGGCGGACCAGCCGGAGCTCGAGGACGGCGAAGACGGCGGTCACGGCCGCAACGCCCTCGATGACCAGGGCGCCGGTCGTGGGCAATTCCACCAGAGCCAGGACCGCGATGGAAGCGACGACCCAGGCGGCGGCGAGCTCGCCGGTGACCGTGCCGGTCAGCCGGAGGCGGCGGCCGTCGGAGCGGGCGAACAGCGCGACCTCGATCGCGACGATCAGCAGCACGACGCCGACGGCGCGCGGGAGCCACCCGGCGTCGAACCACGCCGTCGGTGCGAAGAGTGCGAGCAGCCCGACAGCACCGGTGACGGCGGCGTCGACCCGCAGGACGGTGCGCAGCGACTCCTCGGCAGTGCGGGCAGGGACGGCGGTAAGGGTGGTCATGGGGTCCTCCAGTCGTCGGGATTGACGAGTGGACTGTGCGGTCGGCGCTGCGCCCTGTCGATGACCTGTCAGGTCATGGAGGTGATGACCGCGGGTGACTACCGTGCGTCCCATGACCACCACTGGCGCCGGCGATCTGCTGCGGACCTGGCGGACCCGACGTCGGCTGTCCCAGCTCGATCTCGCCTGCCTCGCCGAGGTGAGCACCCGGCACCTGTCGTGCGTCGAGACCGGGCGCTCGAAGCCGTCGCGGTCGTTCCTCCTGCATGTCGCCGAGCACCTCGACGTGCCGCTGCGCGGACGCAACGACCTGCTGGTGGCGGCCGGTTTCGCGCCGGTCTACGGGGAGACCGACCTCGATGCCCCGGAGATGGCGCCGGTCCGACAGGCGATCGACCTCGTGCTCGGCCACCACGAGCCCTACCCGGCCGTCGTCGTCGACCGCGGCTGGGACCTGGTGCTGGCCAACCAGGGCGCCACCGTCCTGCTCGAGGGGGTCGCGCCGGCGCTGCTCCAGACCGGCGGCAACGTGCTGCGCATGGCCCTGCACCCCGACGGCCTCGGCCCGCGGATCCGCGACCTCGAGGGGTTCAGCGGCCACATCATGGCGCGACTGCGCCGCCAGCTCGCGCTCACCGGTGACCCGGTGCTCCAGGACCTGTACGACGAGCTGGCCGGGCTGCCCGGCGTCAGCGCGGTCGAGCCGTTCACCGACCACCCGGGTGTCGTCCTGCCGGTGCAGCTCGAGACGCCGGACGGTCTGCTGAGCTTCTTCACGACGGCGGCCACCTTCGGGACCGCGGCCGACGTGACCCTCTCCGAGCTGACGGTGGAGTGCTTCTTCCCCGCCGACGCCGAGACGAAGCAGATCCTGCGCGACCGCGACCAGCGGTCTGCCGCTCCCGGTCACGAACGCTAGGGGTCAGGCGCCGACCTGGAGGGTCATGGCGCTGAGCCAGCCCTCGCCGGCGCGGCGGCTGGCCACGACCAGACGAGGGTCGAAGAAGCCGTCCTCGGTGTTGCGGACGTCGCGCGGCCCGCGTCGGTCGTAGGGCGCGCCCGCGTGGGCCGCGTCGGTGACCGCCTCATCGAAGTACAGCTGCGTGGCGATCAGCCGGGTCCTGTCGAGGTGGACCTTGGCGTGCAGGTGGACGGCGCGGCCGGGGTACCAGCCGGGGAACACGGTGGTGAAGGTGACAACTCCGTCGGCGCCAGTGACCTGTGCGCCGCGCAGGTACGTCTGTTCGTCGCTGGGTCCCTTGCCGAGGGGCCCGCCGCGGGAGGCGGACTCGAAGCCGGAGTAGAGGCCGCCTGCGTCGCAGTGCCAGAGGTCGACGACAGCATCGACGAGCGGCCTGCAGTCGCTGCCCCGGACGCGCAGCGCGAGCTCGAGGGGTGCCCCTTCGCGGTCCTCGCGCAGGTCGGCCCGGATCGCCTCTACGTCGAAGAAGTAGGGGCCCTCCACCTGCTCTGGTGAGAGCTCGCAGGTGCCAGCGGCGTCGAGCAGGGCAGCCGCAGCGCTGCTCGTGGGGCTCGGGCCGAGTGCCGTCGGTGCGCTGCGCGGCCCGCTGTCACGGCAGGCTGCCAGCAGCGACCCCAGCCCGATGACCCCCGCGCCGCGCAGCAGCGCTCTGCGTCCGGGGTCCGAGGTCACAGCTTCGAGGTTACGTCGGCGGGATCAGGTCGCGGGCCCGACTGTGACGGAGGTGAGCACCGGCTCGCCGACCTCGTCGGAGGCATCGCGGTCCACGACGGCCGTGATTCGCCAGTCATGGTCGCCCGCTGGGTCGTCGAAGAGCTGCACGGCCGTCGTGCCGTCGAAGGAGAACATGGCAGGCCCGCGGGCATCGGGGCCGGTGCCGACGACGTCGTACTCGCTGTAGTAGCCCTCGAGCGCGGCCACCCAGTCCACGTCGTCGCCGAGCTCGTCGAGCAGGTCGGGTCGGCGCAGCGCGAACAGCTCGACCCGGCGGAACAGCGCATTGCGGACCAGCACCCGGAAGGCCCGCTCGTTGCGTGTGACAGGCGGCGGCGGCGCGGCCACCTCGGACGGCGCGACCCCGGCCACCAGGTCCGACCACTCGTCGAGCAGCGAGGAGTCGACCTGCCGGACCAGCTCGCCGAGCCACTCGATGAGGTCCTCGAGCTCGGTCGTGCGAAGACCGGCCGGCACGGTCTGGCGCAGCGCCCGGTAGCAGTCGGCGAGGTAGCGCAGCACCAACCCTTCCGAGCGGGCCAGGCCGTAGAACCCGACGTACTCGGTGAAGGTCATGGCCCGCTCCCACAGGTCGCGCACCACCGACTTCGGCCGGAGCTCGTGGTCACGGACCAGCGGATGGCCACCGGCATAGAGCTCGTACGCCGGCTCGAGCAGCTCCACGAGCGGCCGCGGGTGGTCGACCTCCTCGAGCCGCTCCATCCGCTCCTCGTACTCCAGGCCCTGCATCTTCATCTCGGCGACCGCCTCGCCGCGGGCCTTGTTGCGCTGGGCGGCCAGCACCTGGCGGGGGTTGTCCAGGGTCGCCTCGATGACAGAAACCACGTCCAGCGCGAAGGAGTCCGACTCCGGGTCGAGCAGCTCGAGCGCTGCCAGGGCGAACGGCGAGAGTGGCTGGTTGAGGGCGAACTCCCGCTGCAGGTCGATCTTCACGCGGACGTCGTGGGGCCCGGTCCGCTCGACGACGTCGGCCGCGAGCAGGGCGCGGTAGGCGCCGATGGCCTGTCGGATGAGCTCGCGCTGGCGGGTCCGCGGCTCGTCGTTGTCGATCAGCAGTCGTTTCATCGCCGGGACGGCACCGGTGCCGCGGGCGGCCACGTTGAGCAGCATCGCGTGGGACACCCGCATCTGGCTGCGCAGCGGCTCTGGCTCCGCGGCGACCAGCCGTTCGAAGGTCGGCAGCCCCCAGGAGACCATGCCCTGCGGCGGCGTCTTCTTCTTGATGGACCTGAGCTTTTTGGCGTCGCCGGCCGCCTTGGTGATCGAGCGCTCGTTGTCGATGACGTGCTGGGGGGCCTGCACGACGACGTAGCCGGCGGTGTCGAAGCCGGCCCGGCCGGCTCGCCCGGAGACCTGGTGGAACTCGCGCGCAGTGAGCAGCCGCACCTTGGTGCCGTCGTACTTCGACAGCGAGGTCATGAGCACGGTCCGGATCGGCACGTTGATTCCGACGCCCAGGGTGTCGGTGCCGCACACGACCTTGAGCAGTCCCGCCTGCGTGAGCCGCTCCACGACGCGGCGGTACTTCGGCAGCATCCCGGCGTGGTGCACCCCGATGCCGTGCCGGAGCAGCCGCGACAGGACCGGGCCGAAGCCGCGAGCGAAGCGGAACGCCCCCAGCTCGGTCGCGATGGCGTCCTTCTCCTCGCGGGTGCACACGTTGACCGACATCAGCGCCTGGGCCTGCTCGACCGCCCCCGCCTGGGTCGGGTGCACGACGTAGACGGGGGCCTGTCGGGTCGCGAGCAGCTCGGCCAGCGCGTCGTGCACCGGCTGCATGGAGAAGCTGAACGACAGCGGCACCGGCCGGTCGGCCGACGCGACTTCCGTCGCGGCCCGGCCCGTACGACGGATGAGGGACTCGCGCAGCTGGCTGGTGTCGCCGAGGGTGGCCGACATCAGCAGGAACTGGGCGTCGACCAGCTCGAGAAGCGGGACCTGCCACGCCCAGCCGCGATCCGGGTCGGCGTAGTAGTGGAACTCGTCCATCACCACGAGCCCCGCGTCGGTAAGTCGTCCCTCGCGCAGTGCCTGGTTGGCCAGGATCTCGGCGGTGGCGCACACGAT
>JBKKBU010000338.1:0-3842 GCA_046713755.1 Mycobacteriales bacterium | reverse complement strand
CTTCTTCGCCGGCGCCTGCTTCGCCGGAGCCTTCTTCGCCGGTGCGGCCTTCTTCGCCGGCGCGGCCTTCTTCGCCGGTGCGGCCTTCTTCGCCGGTGCGGCCTTCTTCGCCGGTGCGGCCTTCTTTGCCGGGGTCGCCTTGGCGGTGGCCTTGGCCGTCGGCCGCGCGGACGCGGCTGCGGCGACCTTCTTGGCGCCGCTGACGACATCCTTGAAGCCCTGGCCAGCGCGGAACTTCGGCACCGAGGTGGCCTTGAGCTTCACCGCCGCACCCGTCGCCGGGTTGCGGGCAGTGCGGGCTGCCCGGTCGATCTTCTCGAAGACGCCAAAGCCTGTGATGGCGACCTTCTCGCCGCGAGCCACGGCGGCAGTGATGGCGTCGACGACGGCCTCGACGGCGTTGCTGGCGGTCCGCTTGTCACCGACCCGCTCGGTGATGGCCTCGATCAGATCGGCCTTGTTCACGACGGTGTCCCTTCCTGGACGGACGAGGCACTGTGCCCCTTACGCGGAAAGGTAGGGGTCGCGACGGGCCATCACAAACACCCTGCGGCAAGAACTTTCCTTGTGTCGCCGGGCTTTTCAGGTTTGATCGTCCGACGATGAGGGTCCGGAGGGTTCGTCTCCGGCCCCGATCCGTCCTTCGTCCCAGTCGTTCAGGAGCACATCCAGCCGGCCCGAGGCGCGTCTCATGTCGTGCTTGGCGCCGTCGCTGATAGCCAGCAATCTCCTTGTAGCGCGGGCTTTTTCGTCATCGCCAACCGCGAGCTGCGCAACTCGGCGGTGGGCCTCGCGCAGTCGTGCCGACAGCGCCGCCGCGAGGTCGACCTGCCCGTCGGGCTGGCTCACGTCAGCTCCCGAGCGCGCGGCATGAAGGTGGGTCGACGGGCTTCGAACTCGTCGATCTCATCGGCGTGCCGCAACGTCAGACCGATGTCATCGAGGCCCTCCATGAGCCGCCAACGGGTGAAGTCGTCGAGCTCGAAGGCCGCCGTGATGCCCGCCGCCCGCACCTCACGGGCCGCCAGATCCACCGTCACGGACGTCGACGGCTCGCTCTCGATCAGCTGGAGGAGCTGCTCGACCACGTCACCAGGAAGCTGCACCGGCAGCAATCCCCCCTTGAGGCTGTTGCCTCGGAAGATGTCGGCGAAGCGGGCGCTGATGACGACCCGGAAGCCGAAGTCGGTCAGGGCCCACACGGCGTGCTCGCGCGACGAGCCGGTGCCGAAGTTCTCGCCCGCCACCAGAACCGTCGCTCCTGCTCGCTCGGGCCGGTTGAGGACGAAGTCGGCATCCTCGCGCCACTCGCTGAACAGCCCCTTCCCGAAGCCGGTGCGCTCGACCCGCTTGAGCCAGTCGCTCGGGATGATCTGGTCGGTGTCGACGTCGCTGCGGCGCAGTGGGACCGCGGTGCCGGTGTGGGTGAGGAAGGGCTCCATCAGGTCTCGCTCCGATCGGTGAGGTCTGCGGGGGCGGCGAGGCGGCCGACGATCGCGGTGGCAGCCGCCACCTGCGGAGAGACGAGGTGGGTGCGACCGCCTCGGCCTTGGCGCCCTTCGAAGTTGCGGTTGCTGGTCGACGCGCTGCGCTCTCCGGGCCGGAGGGTGTCGGGGTTCATGCCGAGGCACATCGAACAGCCGGCACTGCGCCACTCCGCACCAGCGGCAGTGAATACCGCATCCAGGCCTTCCGACTCGGCCTGCTGCTTGACGAGCATGGAGCCGGGCACGACGAGCATCCGCACTCCGGCTGCGACCTGGCGACCGTTGAGGATCGCCGCTGCCGCCCGCAGGTCCTCCATCCGGCCGTTGGTGCAGGACCCGAGGAACACCGTGTCGACGGCGATCTCGCGCATCGGAGTCCCAGCCGTCAGACCCATGTACGCCAACGCCCGCTCCGCCGCGTCGCGGGCGTTGCCGGCTGGCAGCGCCTGCGGATCGGGGACGTTGTCCGACAACGGCACCCCCTGCGCAGGATTCGTGCCCCAGGTGACAAACGGCGTGATGCTGGCCGCGTCGAGCAGGATCTCCTTGTCGTAGACCGCGTCGTCGTCCGTGCGGAGCGAGTCCCAGTGCGCCACGGCCGGGTCCCAGTCGCCGCCGCTCGGCGCGTGCGGTCGGCCGGCCAGGAAGTCGTAGGTGGTCTGGTCGGGCGCGATCATTCCGGCCCGGGCCCCCCACTCGATGCTCATGTTGCAGACGGTCATGCGGCCCTCCATCGACAGGGCCCGGATGGCTGCGCCGCGGTATTCGACGACGTAACCCTGACCCCCGCCGGTCCCGACCTGCGCGATGAGCGCAAGGACGAGGTCCTTGGAGGTAGCGCCTGCGGGCAGGTCACCCTCGACCGTGACCGCCATCGTGCGTGGCCGCGGCAGCGGCAGCGTCTGGGTGGCGAGGACGTGCTCCACCTCGCTGGTGCCGATGCCGAACGCAAGCGCGCCGAAGGCACCGTGGGTGCTCGTGTGACTGTCACCGCAGACGATGGTCATGCCGGGCTGGGTGATGCCCAACTGCGGGCCGATGACGTGGACGATGCCCTGGTTGCGGTCGCCCATCGGGTGGAGGCGGACACCGAACTCCTCGCAGTTGCGGCGCAGGGTCTCGATCTGGGTGCGACTGACGGGGTCGGCGATGGGCCCGATCAGCAGGTCGGTGGGCACGTTGTGGTCCTCGGTAGCCAGGGTGAGGTCCGGTCGGCGCACGGTGCGGCCGGCCAGCCGCAGGCCGTCGAAGGCCTGGGGGCTGGTGACCTCGTGGACGAGGTGCAGATCGATGAACAGCAGATCCGGCTCACCGTCGGCTCGGCGTACGACGTGGTTGTCCCAGACCTTCTCGGCCAGCGTCCGTCCCATGATCTCGCTCTCCTTGCGCTCTCAGCATGTGAGATGGCAGTATCAACTTGTGGAACAGACTAGCGGAGTCGGCGTCTTGGACAAGGCCGTTCTCGTCCTCGGGGCCGTCGAGGGCGGGGCGACCACCCTGGCCGAGCTGACTGCCCGCACCGGACTCTCTCGCGCCACCACGCACCGCCTCGCCGTGGCCCTGGAGGTGCACCGACTGCTGGCCCGCGATCGGGAAGGGCGGTGGCGGGTCGGCCCCCGGGTCGAGGAGCTTGCCGGCGGCCCCGCCGAGGACGCGCTGCTGGCGCGTTCCGGGGCGGTGCTCCAGCGCCTGCGCGACCTCACGGGGGAGAGCGCGCAGCTCTACCGGCGGCAGGGCGACCGGCGCCTGTGCGTGGCAGCCTCGGAGCGCGGCAGCGGGCTGCGCGACACCGTGCCGGTGGGCAGCCTGCTGCCGATGACCGCGGGCTCGGCAGCGCAGGTCCTGCTGGCGTGGGCCGACCCGGCAAACCCACCCCCGGGCAGCGCGTACACCGCCCGCACCCTTGCTGAGGTCCGGCGGCGGGGCTGGGCCCACTCGGTGGCCGAACGCGAGCAGGGCGTGGCATCGGTCTCTGCCCCGGTGCGAGGTCGCGACGGGCGGGTCGTCGCGGCCGTCAGCGTGTCCGGCCCGCTCGAGCGCCTGACCCGCTCCCCCGGTCGCTTGCACGCCGAGGCCGTGATGGCCGCCGCTGCGGAGCTCTCCCGACAGATCAGCTCCTGACCGGACTAGTCCGGTCGGAAGGGGCAAAACGGTCATCACGGGCCATGGTGCTGCGGGGCGTCGGGGTCGACGCTGAGGGGACGCCCCGCCCCTCCGGAGGTCCCGATGAACCGCTCCCGCGCCCACTGCGTCACGGCCCCGCTCCGATCCCCCGACGCGCCCGGCAACCTGGCCGTCTGGCGCTCCCGCCACGAGGCCGCCGTCCGCGCTGCTGCCGCCGCCCCTATCCGCTAC
>JBKKBU010000337.1:0-7029 GCA_046713755.1 Mycobacteriales bacterium | reverse complement strand
TCTTCCCGGACCACTGGTCGTTCATGCTCGGCGAGATCGCGCTCTACTCGTTCATCATCTTGCTGCTGACCGGCACCTACCTCACGTTCTTCTACGAGGCCTCCACCCAGGAGGTCATCTACGACGGGTCCTACATCCCGCTCAAGGGGCTGCCGATGTCGGCCGCCTACGCCTCGACGCTGGAGATCTCCTTCGACGTCCGCGGCGGCCTGATCATGCGCCAGATCCACCACTGGGCAGCGCTGCTGTTCATGGCGTCGATCGTCGTGCACCTGATGCGGGTGTTCTTCACCGGCGCGTTCCGCAAGCCCCGCGAGCTCAACTGGGTCATCGGCGGGACGCTGCTCATCCTCGGCATCGTCGAAGGCTTCGCCGGCTACTCCCTGCCCGACGACCTGCTGTCCGGCACCGGCCTGCGGATCGCCTACTCCATCGCGCTGTCGATCCCCGTAGTCGGCACCTGGGCGGCGTTCCTGGTCTTCGGTGGCGAGTATCCCGGTGATGTCATCATCGAGCGGCTCTACGCCATCCACATCCTGCTCGTGCCGGGGATCATCCTGGGCCTGATCACCTTCCACATGATGATGATCTGGTACCAGAAGCACACCCAGTTCGCCGGCCCCGGGCGGACCGAGACCAACGTCGTCGGGTCCCGCCTGTTCCCGTCGTACGCCGCGAAGGCTGGTGGGTTCTTCTTCCTGGTGTTCGCCGTCCTGGCGCTGCTCGGCGGCCTGGCGCAGATCAACCCGGTGTGGCTGTTCGGCCCCTATGACCCGTCGCAGGTGACCGCCGGCTCGCAGCCCGACTGGTACGTCGGCTGGCTCGACGGGTCGTCGCGGCTGATGCCGAACTGGGAGATCCGGGAGTTCGGCTACACGATCCCGATGAACATCTTCCTACCGGCCGTCGTGATGCCAGGGCTGATCTTCAACGCGCTGATCCTGTATCCCTGGATCGAGGCGCGGATGACCGGCGACAAGGGCTACCACAACCTGCTCGACCGGCCGCGCGACGTGCCGGTCCGCACCGCCATCGGCGCGATGGCCCTGTCGTTCTACGTGCTGCTGATGATCGGTGGTGGCAACGACGTCATCGCCCTGACCTTCGAGCTGTCGGCGCAGACCATCACCTACGTGCTGCGGGTCGCGCTGTTCGTCGTGCCGCCGCTGGTCTACGTCGCCACCAAGCGGATCTGTCTCGGCCTGCAGCACGCCGACGACGAGCTCGTCCACCACGGCATCGAGTCCGGCACCATCCGGCGGCTGCCCTCGGGTGAGTTCATCGAGGAGACGGTGCCGCTGCCGCCCGCCTACCACCCGCTCATCGGCATCGAGGCCGGTCCGGGTCACCACGAGGCCCTCGAGGCGGGTCACGGCGCGGCCGCGGTCGAAGGCGGCGTCGCAGCCGCCCCGGTAGCGCAGCCCAAGCCGCGCGGCTTCTTCTTCCCCAAGACCTACGACGAGCACGCCGACGAGCCGCGCAAGGAGATCACCGCTCCGCAGCTGTCAGGCAAGCCCAGCCAGGAGTAGGCCCAGCCAGGAGTAGGCCGCGGGGGGCCCGCACGTCACCTCCGCGCAACCTGGCTTGGCTAGGGTCGCAGGGTGCAGCCCTCCCCCGCGCGTCGCGTGGTCACCGGCGTCCGCGAGGCGGACCGGCGGCCGGCCGTCGTCGACGCGGTACGCCGGATCCGGCGCGTGCTGCCCGGTGACCCGGGCTTCGGTGATCCGCTGTCAGCTACCGGCCGACACGGCACCGCGACCATCGCCCGACTCGCGGATCGGCTCTTCGACGAGCAGCCGCGGGCCTCGAAGGAGGTCGGGCTGGGTGCTCTGCAGCTGTGGCAGTCGGTGCTGGAGCGCACCGGTCGCGGCCGCGGCGACCAGCAGCTGACGATCGTCTTCACCGATCTTGCCGGCTTCTCGACGTGGGCGGCAGCGGCGGGGGACGACGCGGCACTGTCCCTGCTGCGCCAGGTCGCCAGCGGCGTCGAGCCGGCCGTCCTGGCCCATCGCGGCAAGGTCGTCAAGCGGCTCGGCGACGGCGTCATGGCGGTCTTCCCCTCGGCCCAGCAGGCCTTCGACGCGGTGGTCACCGGTCGGCAGCGCATCGAGGGCCTGGAGGTGGCCGGCTACCGGCCACGGCTGCGCGCCGGGCTGCACACCGGGCTGCCGCGGCGCCTGGGCGACGACTACCTCGGCGTCGACGTCAACATCGCCGCCCGGCTGGTCGAGAAGGCCGGCCCCGACGAGATCCTGGTGAGCGACACCGCGCTCGCGGGTCTGGACCCCGAGCGGGTCGCGACCCGGGTGAAGAAGAGCTTCCGGTTCACCCGCGTCAAGGGTGTCCCCGCCGACCTCGGCGTCTACGTCGCCGCCCCTCGCGCCACCTGACGCCCGACCAGCAAGCCAGCCAGCATGATCAACAGTACATCCGCACGCTTTTCCGGGCATGAAACCGTGCGATTGTGCTGTCGATCTTGGCAGTCGGCGGCTACTCGCCGAGGAACTTGCGGTCGGCGGTCGGAGCCTCACCCATCGCCGCGAGCTCACCGAGGGTGAAGGCCTGGGCGCGGTTCACCCCGACGTAGAACTCGAACAGGAAGCCGCTCACCGCGACCAGCAGCGCGAACAGGCCGATGATGGCGACGAACGGGCCGAAGACCAGCCCGAGCATGGTGATGGTGAAGGAGCCGCCGAGCAGGATCGGCCACCAGGAGTGCGGCGCGAAGAAGCCGACCTCGCCGGAGCCCTCGCTGATCTCGGCCTCCGGGCGGTCCTCCGGGCGGGCGTCCATCCGGCGGGCGGTGAACAGCAGGTAGTAGCCGATGATGAGCGCCAGGCCACCGGACAGCGCCAGCATGGTGGTGCCGGCCCACTCCTTGGACAAGACCCCGTAGACCACGGTGACGACCCCGAGGAACGCAGCCAGACCGGAGAACAGCAGACCCTCGACCTTCATGCGACTACCTCAACTCTGGGGTGGCGTGGAAGTCGGCCTTGCCGGCCGCCTCGGGGTAGTGCAGATCGAAGGCCGGGCGCTCCGAGCGGATCCGGGGCATCGTGACGAAGTTGTGGCGCGGCGGCGGGCACGAGGTGGCCCACTCCAGCGAGTTGCCGTAGCCCCAGGGGTCGTCGCCGACGGCCTTCTCGCCGCGGCGGTAGCTGACCCACACGTTGTAGATGAACGGCAGCGTCGACGCGCCGAGGACGAAGGCCCCGATGGAGGAGATCGAGTTGAGGGTCGTCCAGCCGTCGACGGCCTTGTAGTCGCCGTAGCGGCGAGGCATGCCCTCGTTGCCGAGCCAGTGCTGGACGAGGAAGGTCATGTGGAAGCCGATGAACAGCGTCCAGGCGTGCACCTTGCCGAGCCGGTCGTCCATCATCCGGCCGGTGATCTTCGGGAACCAGTAGTAGACGCCGGCGAAGAAGGCGAACACCACGGTGCCGAACAGCACGTAGTGGAAGTGCGCGACCACGAAGTAGGTGTCGCTGACGTGGAAGTCGATCGGCGGGGCGGCCAGCAGCACGCCGGTCAGGCCACCGAGCAGGAACGTCACGAGGAAGCCGATGCAGAACAGCATCGGGGTCTCGAACGACAGCTGGCCGCGCCACATCGTGCCGATCCAGTTGAAGAACTTCACGCCGGTAGGCACCGCGATGAGGAACGACATGAACGCGAAGAACGGCAGCAACACCGCGCCAGTGACGAACATGTGGTGGGCCCATACCGTCATCGACAGCGCACCGATGCCGATGGTGGCGAACACCAGGCCCTTGTAGCCGAACATCGGCTTGCGGCTGAAGACCGGGATGACCTCGGAGACGATGCCGAAGAACGGCAGGGCGACGATGTAGACCTCGGGGTGGCCGAAGAACCAGAACAGGTGCTGCCACAGGATGGCGCCGCCGTTGGCCGCGTCGAAGATGTGCGAGCCGAGGTGGCGGTCGGCCAGCAGCGCGAAGAACGCGGCCGTGATGACCGGGAAGGCCATCAGCACCAGGATCGACGTGACCAGCATGTTCCAGGTGAAGATCGGCATCCGGAACATCGTCATGCCGGGGGCGCGCAGCGTGATGATCGTGGTGGTGAAGTTGACGGCGCCCAGGATGGTGCCGAGGCCGGACGTGATGAGACCGATGATCCACAGGTCGCTGCCGAGCTGCGGCGAGTGGACGATGTCCGACAGCGGGGTGTAGGCGAACCAGCCGAAGGCAGCAGCCCCGTCGGGGGTGAGGAAGCCCGCGACGACGGTGAGCCCGCCGAACAGGTAGAGCCAGTAGGAGAAGGCGTTGAGGCGCGGGAAACTCATGTCCGGCGCGCCGATCTGCAGCGGCATGATGAAGTTCGTGAAGCCGAAGGCGGCCGGCGGGGCGAACAGGAACATCATGATCGTGCCGTGCATCGTGAACAGCTGGTTGTACTGCTCCAGCGACACGACCTGCAGCCCCGGCTGGGCCAGCTCCGCCCGGATGATCATCGCCATGAGACCGGCGAACAGGAAGAAGCCGAACGACGTGCAGAGGTAGAGCAGGCCGATCGTCTTGTGGTCGGTCGTCGTGAGGACCTTGACGACCTTGGAGCCGAGGGTGGGCCGCGCGCGGCGCACCTGGACCGGCGTGGTGGCGCCCTCGAGCAGGGTCACTTCTCCTCCTCGCTGTGCGGCTTGCCGGCCCTGATGGGCTTGATCGCACCCGTGACATCAGGGTTCTCGGTGAGCGCGTTGGCCGGGTCCGCCTGCAGACCCTGGATGTAGGCGTCGTACGCCGCCGGCGAGACCGCGCGGACGGAGAAGGTCATGCGGGAGTGCTTCTCCCCGCACAGCTCCGCGCAGCGACCGACGTAGGTGCCCTCCTTGGTGATCTTCGCCTCGAAGGTGTTGGCGCGGCCAGGGACCACGTCCTGCTTGAACAGGAAGGCGGGAACGAAGAAGGAGTGAATGACGTCCGGCGAGGTCTCGACGAAGCGGATCGTGCGGTCGGTCGGCAGCACCAGCTCGGCCGGCTGCTCGATCTCGCCGACCACCTGCACCCCGGCGTCGGCGTGCTGGAACATCCAGTTCCACTTGAAGCCGACGACGTTGACAGTGACGTCCGGGCCGGCCCCCGCTTCCTCGTCTGACAGGTCGGTGACAGCGTTCTGCGCGACCACCGTGTAGTAGAAGAGCACCGCCAGGATGACGAACGGCACGACGGTGTAGAGCACCTCGACCGGCAGGTTGTAGCGGATCTGGCGCGGCAGGTCGTCGCTGTTCTTGCGGTAGCGGACCACCGCGTAGAAGATCAACCCCCACACCGCGAGACCGACGACGGCAGCTGCCGCGACGGAGCCGAGCCACAGGTCGTAGATGCGCTCGGCCTGGTCGGTGACGGGCTTCGGGAAACCGAGCCCGAAGGTGTCCTCGTAGGCCTCCCGACTGCCGCAGCCGGACGTCAGCAGCGCGGTTGCGGCGACGCTGAGACCGACCCGCAGACCGATGTGCCGAGGGGTGGCTCTCACGCTCACGGACCTTCCTCGCAGGTGGGCAGGAGGGCCTGTCGACAGGCCCTTCTCCAAGCCGGGCGAGCGTATCCCAGGGGCTGGTTCGCTTCCTGCTGGGGTGGGGTGTCGCGCGTCGCACTAGCGTCGCCCGTGTGGCGGTCTACCTCGATGCGGCAGCGGGGCTCCCGCTGCACCCCGCGGCCCGCGAGGCGCTGCTGGCTGCCCTCGACGACGGCTGGGCCGACCCCAGCCGTCTGTACGGCGCTGGCCGGCGCGCCCGACTGCTCCTCGACGCCGCCCGGCAGGCCGTCGCAGACGTGCTGGGCGCGCGCCCCGATGAGGTGTCGTTCACCGGGTCAGGCACCCTCGCGGCGTATCTCGGTGTCCTCGGCGCCGCCGGTGCCCGGTCACGGGTCGGCACCCGGGTCCTGCACTCGGCTGTCGAGCAGTCGGCGGTGTTGCAGGCTGCTGCGCGCTTCGACGCGGTCAGCCTCCCGGTGGACCGGCTCGGTCGGGTCGAGCCCTTCGAGATCCCACCCGACACCGCGCTGGTGTGCCTGCAGTCCGCCAACCACGAGGTCGGGACTGTCCAGCCCGTCGAGGAGGTCGCTGACCGGTGCGGCGACGTGCCGCTGCTTGTCGACGCCACCCAGACCGTCGGGCGCGCGCCGGTGCCGACCACCTGGTCGCTGCTGGTGGCCAGCGCCCACACCTGGGGTGGGCCACCCGGCGTGGGCGTCCGCGCCGTCCGCACCGGGACCCGCTGGCGGTCGCCGCTGCCCGACGACGAGCGCCCCGACCGCTCCCCCGGCCTGGTTGACCTGCCGGCGGTCGTGGCCGCCGCCGCGGCGCTGCAGGCCGTCGCGGCAGAGCAGCGGGCGGAGGACGCCCGACTGCGCCCGCTGGTGGACCTCATCCGGTCGCGGGTCGTGGAGATCGCCGACGTCGACGTCGTCGGCGACCCCGTCGACCGGCTCCCGCACCTCGTCACCCTCACCTGCGGCGGGCTCGACAGCGAGGCGCTGCTGCGCGCTCTCGACCAACGAGACCTGCAGGTCTCCAGCGGCTCGTCCTGCTCCACCTCGTCCATCGAGCCCTCCCACGTCCTCGCGGCCATGGGGGTGCGTACGACGGGCACCGTGCGGCTCTCGCTGCACCGCGACACGTCGTACGCCGATGTCGAGCTCTTCCTCGCCGTACTGCCCGAGGTCGTGACGGCGCTGCGGGACGGGGCCACGCTGTGACCCGCGACATACCGATCGTGGGCGCCGCCCTGGCGGCCGTGCTGCTGACCGGGCTGGGCACCGTCGCCGGCCGGTCAGGGTCCCCGAGCGCCCCGGCAGCGGCGCAGCGCCCGGCGCCCACCACGGCCCCCACCGCAACCCGCGCGCCCGGGGTGCGGCTGCCCTTCGACGACCTCGAGGGCCGCCTAGGAGCGCCGGTCGGCTACGAACGGGTCGACGATGCCGAGTCCCGGCTGGGTGCCCTCGACGCGGGGGCCTTCGCGGCGCGGTTCGCCGCGACGCCCGAGGAGGCGGAGCAGGTCCGCAC
>JBKKBU010000336.1:0-5436 GCA_046713755.1 Mycobacteriales bacterium | reverse complement strand
CGCCAGCTCGACGGTCGTCCATCCCAGCCGGACCCGCTGCCGCCACCACTCATCCGATCGTGGTGGCACCAGTGCGGCCGCCTCGGCGAGCCGTCGAGCGGCCTCCTCGACGTCCTCGAGCCCGACCGCGTCCGAAGCCAGTCCGAGCAGCGCGTCGAACCCGGCCTCACCCGTACCGTCCGACATGGCCAACGCCTCGGTGTCGGCGTCGCGGGCGATGGCATGCCGGCCGAGCTGTCGATGAACACTGGCGATGGTGGCGCCCGCCAGTGACGAGAACAGCCGGCGCTCAGCCGGCGCATCGTCGTCGCGTCCGGACTCGACGAGCGGCGACAGGACGGTCAGCGCACCGCCGTACCTGCCGGCGGCCCCGAGCGCGACGCCCAGAAGCCACGCCGCCGCAGCCACTTCAGCACTGCGACCCTGCGACTGAGCAAGCACGACGGCCTGCTCGAGGGTGCCCACGGCGGCCGCGGGCTTGCCGTGGAACGCCGCGTGCTCGCCGCTCGCGAGCAGGCTCGCGAGGTCGCTACCGGGTGCCGTCACGGCTGTGCCCTCCTGGGTGGTCGTCAGGCGGGGACGCTAGCCGGTGCGCTCCGGTAGCGATCTCCCCAGGGCCTGCTCGACCAGCGCGACGGCGTGCTTGAGGTCCTTGGCCAGCGTGACCCGGTCCGGCAGGTCGACGCCGGACCAGCCCGGCCCACCTGCGACCAACGCGGTCGGGGGGCGGGTGATGGGCAGCCGTAGCAGCACGGCCGGGTCGGCCGTGGCGGTGAGCTGGCTCCACAGGAAGAGCAGCGCCGGGCCCGTCCGGCGTACGGCGGCCTCGAGGGCATCGGCGGGCAGGGCGGCGCCGAGCATCCGGGACGCGATGCCGCGCTCCGCCAGCGCCGCAGCCAGAGCGTGCAGCGGCAGCGAGTGCAGGTCGTCTGGCGCACAGGCCAGAAGCACCGGCCGGCCGGTTCCCTGCGGCCCCGTCGGCCGACGCCGCCCGCGCACGTCCCGGCTCGCCGCAGCTCGCAGCGCCGCGGTGACGCAGTCGGAGAGCAGGTGCTCGATCTCGACGCCCTCCCCTGTCGCCTCCCACCGGTTTCCGGCGGCTGCGAGCACCGGCCGCAGCACCTCCTCCCAGGCCTGGACCACCCCGCGCTGGGCCAGCTCCGCCTGCACCGCCGTGGTGATCGCCGTCGAATCCAGTGACATGGCCGCGCGCCCCAGCCCCCCCACCGCAGCCTCGGCGCCGGGCAGCGGGAGCACCCGGCCCCCTGCTGCCCGCCACGGCGCCGCTCCGGCGTCCGCGAGGTGCCCGTCTCGGTCCGGTAGCGGCGCGTTGGCGGGGTCCCAGCCGGGGTCCACGCCGACGACCATCTGGAGGGCCAGCTGGGCCGCGACCGCCGGTGGCACTCCCTCGAGAGTCAGCCGTCGCATGTCCTGGAGCCGGGCCACGTCGAGCGGCCCGTAGCGCCGGTGCGCACCCGCCGCGTGCTCGCTCGGGCCGAGCCCGTAACGGCGGTCCCACGTCCGCAGCGTCGCCGGCGCCACCCCCAGCCGGCGAGCGACGGCCGCAACGGTCAGCGGCGCATCGGGCCCCAGCCGAACCGGTCCTGACCCGTCGGCAGGCTGCTGCACCGCGTCGGTCCCGTCCACCCGCCCAGGGTGAGGCCTGATCGGAGCCGCCACAACTCGGGGCACCCCCGTGGACTGAACAACTGATGACGCGATTTACTTGAACAACTTGTGAAGCGATAGTACGGTGAGACATCCAGGGACTGCCCCTCCTGCGAATAGGACTCGACATGACAGACATCAGCCGCCTCCCCGTCCCCATCACCGAGAACTGGCAGTGGCAGCTGCTCGGCCCGTGCCGAGAGGCCGACAGCGAGCTGTTCTTCCACCCCGAGGGCGAGCGTGGCCCCCGCCGCGCCAACCGGGAAGCCGCCGCCAAGGCCGTCTGCCGGGCGTGTCCCGTCCTGCTGGCCTGCCGCGCCCACGCGCTGAGCGCCCGCGAGCCCTACGGCGTATGGGGTGGCTTGTCCGAGCATGAGCGGGAAGCCATCCTCGACAACCGGCCCCAGCACGCTGCGAGCGCCTGACAACTGCGGCCCTGTCCTCAAGGCCAGTCCGTGCAGTCCCGATCAAGGGCAAGCAGGAGTCACGGTGCGGTAGTCGAATGCCTACAGTGGGTAGGAAGCCGCCCACCAGCCCAGCCGACCCAGCCGACCCAGCCGGAGGTGCTTTCGCAGTGCCACGCACGCCTGCGCTGACCTCCCCCGCCCGTCGGGCCGGCGCCCTGATCGCCCTGCTCGGCCTGGCAGCCACCGGCGCCTGCTCTGCGGAAGACACCGACCAGCCCGGCCGGGCTTCGGCGTACACCGTCGAGAGCATGGAGACCGGTGCGCCTGCTCCCGCGACCGCAGCGACCCGTGGCCGCCCGGGGGTGGTCCTCAAGCCGCTGCTCGTCCGCTTCCGCGCCGACGTGCTGATCACCGGCGCCCGCACCTTCTCCCCCCAGGCTGTCGCCAAGCTCAAGGCCCTTGCCCCGCACGCTGTCGTCTTCCGGGCTGGCAAGGTCCGGATGGACGGCCACCAGGTCGACGCGGTGGCCGTGGACGCCGCGGCCTTCCGGGCGTTCACCGCCAAGGGCACCGCCGAGGCCACCGCCGTCTGGCAGTCGCTGGCCCGCGGCGAGGCCGTCACCTCCCACAGCCTCGCCAAGGGCCTGCGGCTGGGGCTGGGCAAGGACCTGCACGCAGCTCCGAGCGGGGCCGGCGTCAGCCGGTCGGTGCGGCTGGGCGCCCTCGCCACCACTGGCATCCCGGGCACCGACCTCCTCCTGGACGACGCCACGGGCAAGGCCGCTGGGCTGCGCGAGCGCACCGGCATGCTGCTGTCGGCCGGCAAGGGGGTCGACCCTGTCGTACTCGCTGCCAAGATCCGGGCCATCACGGGCAAGGGCGCCGAGGTGGACCTGCTCACCGCCCCCGCCGCCAACCCGGTCGCGTTCCTGTCGGGCAGCCGCGCTGCCAGGGCGTTCGGTGCGTTCTCCTACCGCTACTTCCCGGACGGCACCATCCAGCCCGACGCGGCCTGGGTCCGCAACAACATCCAGACCACGCAGATGCCGATCTTTGGCACGGTCACCTGCCACCGGCTGCTGATCCCGCAGCTGCGCGGCGCCCTCCAGGACGTCGTCAACGCCGGTCTCGCCGGCTCGCTCACGACGTACGACGGGTGCTACGTCCCGCGCTTCATCGAGCGCAACCCGGAGAACTCCATCTCGCTGCACACCTGGGGCATCGCGATCGACATGGACGCCGCGACCAACTACCGCGGCATCAAGGGCACCATGAACCCGAAGGTCGTGGACATCTTCAAGCGCTGGGGCTTCCGGTGGGGCGGCGACTGGGCCTACACCGACCCGATGCACTTCGAGCTCGGTGCGCTGCTGAGCTCTCCCCGCCGGCGCTGACGGACCGCCAGCTCTCAGCCGACGGCGCGCGCCGCGTCGAGCAGCCCCGCACCGGTGCCGTCGTCGCGGCCCTTCTTGCCGAGATCCTTCGCGGTCGTGACCAGCCGCTGCTCCAGCTGCGGCGGCGTGAGCGACGGCGTGCGCGCGAGCACCAGCGCGGCGACGCCAGCGACCAGCGGCGCGGCGAACGACGTCCCTGAGGCGATCGCCCAGCCGTACTCACCGGCGCCCTCGCGATCGAGCACGGGCACCTGCTGGCCGGGTGCGACCAGGTCGAGGTGCGGGCCGTACGACGAGAAGACGGCGCGCCGGCCCGACCGGTCGGTCGCCCCGACGGCGATCACGCCGTCGCAGGCCGCTGGGTAGCTCACCGGATTGCCGTGGTTGCCCTCGTTGCGGGTGGCCGCGTTGCCGGCCACGCCGGCGTCGGCGGCGTAGTCCTGGGCGAGCTGGTAGACCTGCGGGCAGCCGGCTGCGGGGCCCCCCAGACTGAGATTGATGATCTTGGCGTCGCGGTCGACCGCGTCGACCATGGCCACCGCGGCGGCACAGCCGGAGCCGACACCGTCGTGGTTGAGCACCCGCTCGGCCAGGATCGTCGCGCCCCACGACGCCCCGGCAACACCGGTGCGGTCGTTGGTGCGGGCCGCAACGACGCCGGCGACCGCGGTCCCGTGACCCTGCTCATCCACCGGGTCGCTGTCGCCGTCCACGAAGTCGCCGCCCGGCCGCACCTTGCCGATCAGGTCCGGGTGGGCTGGGTCCACCCCGGTGTCCAGCACGGCCACGAGCACCCCGCCGGTCGTCCGGTCCCACGCCTTGGGTGCCTTGACCGCGGCGAGCGACCACTGCTGGCGGAACAGCGGGTCGTTGGGGCTCTTGAACGCCGAGATGCGGTGCTCGGGCTCGGCGAAGCGCACCCCCGGGGCGCCCCGCAGCCTCGCCAGGGCGGCCGGCACGTCGGCGGCACGGGGCAGCACCAGCGGTCGAACCCCGAGCTGAGCGCTCCCCGGGTAGGCGACGACGCCGACAATCGTGGGCAGGGCGGCGCCCGGAGCCAGCCCCACGAGCACGGTGCGGTCGAGCAGCTGGACGTCGGGGCAGGGCAGGCCGCCGAGGGCCACCGGCGGAACCGCCGCCGCAGGCACCGCGAGACCGGCAGCCATCACCGCCGTCGCCAGCGTCACGACGCGGCCGAGCCGCGCCCTGCCTCCCCACATGGCCTCAGTGTTCGACGCCGCCGTGCACTGACCTGCCGCCGTCCCTCCCACACACCGGAGAGCCCCGTCGGACGGTGCAGGTTCGGCCGGACACGCAGCCGGGCCCGGCACCCTCGGGGGAGAGCGCCGGACCCGGCGTACGTGCTGCGGTCGTGCGGGTGGTGCCTAGTGCGGGTGGTGCCTAGTGCGCCCTAGTGAGCATGGCCGTGGCCGCCGTGACCGGCGTCGACGGTCTCCTCGGGCTTGTCCACGATGATCGTCTCCGTCGTCAGCAGCATGCTGGCGATAGAGGCGGCGTTGCGGACTGCCGAGCGCGACACCTTGACGGGGTCGACGACGCCCTGGGCGACCAGGTCGCCGTACTCGCCGGTGGCGGCGTTGAGGCCCTGACCGGCGCCGAGCTCGCGGGCCCGGTTGACGGCGACGCGACCCTCGAGGCCGGCGTTGCTGGCGATCCAGTAGGCCGGCTCGTCGAGCGCCTTGCGCACGATGTTGACACCGGTGAGCTCGTCACCGGTCTTGCCCAGACCGTCAGCGAGGACGGCCGCAGCGTGGACGAGCGCGGCGCCGCCGCCGGCGACGATGCCCTCCTCGACCGCCGCGCGGGTCGCCGAGATGGCGTCCTCGAGGCGGTGCTTGCGCTCCTTGAGCTCGGTCTCGGTGTGGGCGCCGACCTTGATGACGCCGATGCCGCCGGCGAGCTTGGCGAGCCGCTCCTGCAGCTTCTCCTTGTCCCAGTCGGAGTCG
>JBKKBU010000335.1:0-5182 GCA_046713755.1 Mycobacteriales bacterium | reverse complement strand
TCTTGCCACCGTCGGACGTGACGCGCATGTCGGCCAACGTCGTCTCGTTGTAGTAGACGTCGCTGTCGTCAGGGTCGACGGCGGCGAAGAAGCCGTCTCCACCGAAGGTCTCGACGACCTTGCCGTCTGGCCTGATCGCCCCGGAGCCGTTGTCCTGCAGGCCGAAGACGACGGTGCCGTCCTTGGCTGCGGACGCGTCGTAGGGCAGCAAGGTGTTGGCGTTGTAGCCGGCCTGGTTGCCGCGGCCCCACGTTTTCGTGAGGTCCTCACCCGGGCCGACCGACTGGGTGTAGGTGCCGCCGTCGTTGCCGAGCACGAGCGTCACCCCGCCGTCCGCGCGCGGGATCCAGATGCCGGACTGCTGGTCCGGGTGGGTCGTGGTGTCACCCGAGGACGTCTGCTGCGTCACGCAGGTGGGCAGCGGGTTGTCCAGGAAGGAGCAGGTGTCGCCGGCGAAGTACGGGCCGATCACCCGGAACGACGCCGGATCGGCGGCCTGGGTCGGGCCGTCCTGCGGGACGCCCGGCAGCCGCGACTCCCAGACCTCCTCGAGACCGAAGACCAGGCGGGTCGGCACACCGGCCGCTGTCGCCATCGTGGGGTCCGGCTCGATCCACTGGTTGTACCAGGACTGGACGCCCGGGGCGTAGAGCCCTGCTGTCTGGGCAAATCCGATCAGCGCGGACTCAGTGGCAGGCGACTGCAGCTCGACCTCGTCGGCCATCCGGATCCACGACGTGCCGAAGTTGCTCGAGACGTAGATGCCGTTGAGCGCGGTGTTCTTGGCGGGCACCCCCACCACTGAGGTGTTGTCGAAGGCGTCGATGCCCGCGACCCCGCCGTTGAACAGCACGGCGTCCTGCACGATGGCGTAGACGAAGTCGTGGTTCTGCAAGGGCCCCACGGCTGCGCCGAACTCGGTGCGGCCGATGCGCTCCTGCGGTGCGAACCCGACCGGGGTGGTGCCGTCGCCGCTGACGCTGAGGGCGGTAAAGGTGCCTGGCGCCCCGGTGTCGGAGCGGTAGAGCCCGTTGGCCGGCGACTGCGGCGTCGTCGTACCGGGATAGGGGCGACGACCGGCGCGGTAACCGACAGCAGCCAGCACGTCGCCGCCGTCCTTGTCGGGACCGACCCCACCCGGGGCCTTGATCTGCACATCGGTGACCCAGTTGGCGTTGTGGCAGACGTTGCTGACCTTGGTGTTGCCGGCGCAGGGCCCGGTCGGCAGGTTGACGTTGACGTAGGTCCGACCGGCGTCCGTCGAGCGGTAGAGGCCCTGGCTCGTGGCGGCGTAGACGAGCTTGGGGTTGCTCGGGTCGACCTCGATCTCGAAGCCCATCAGACCGTCGGGGATGCCCGTCGACTGCTTCCAGGTCTTGCCGGTGTCAGTGCTGTAGAAGCCGCCGAGCCCGGTGAAGACACTGCCGCCGGCCGAGGCCTCCCCCGAGACGACCAGCAGGGTCCCGTCGGCAGCGCTGCCGTCGGGGCTCCACGTCACGGCGCCCACAGCCTGGTAAGGCAGCGTGTCACCGACCGACTTCCAGGACTTGCCGACGTCGGTCGACAACCAGACGCCGCCGGTGGCCGGCGCGGAGAACAACCGACCGTGAACGGCGTCGTAGGCGTAGCTGTCGATGCGGCCGGCCTGATCGGCCAGGCCGAGCCCCGCCACCGAAGGCGCGTCCGGGTCGTCGGCGATCAACGGGGTCTTGCCCAGGGCCGTGAAGGTGCCTGCTGCACCGGGGACGGCGGCGACAGCGGCCGTCGCTGCCTGCTTGCCGGCCAGGGCGGACCGCAATGCCCCCTGCGGGGTGTAGCCGAGCGGACCGGCGGTCAGCACGTTGCGCTCGGCCTGCATCGCGGCCAGCTCGGCGTAGGGCTCGGGCTGGCGCACGGGTCGGCACGAGGTGGCCCGGTCGAGCGAGACGGCGTCGAGCCCGCCGATCAGGTCCCGGAAGGAGGCGTCGGCCGACTTGCGCTCCTGGGCGCGCTCGCTGGCGGACTTCGCAGCCCGCACCGTCCCCGCGGGGCAGTCCGTGGTCACGGCCGGCCGGAGCTCGGGGCCAGCAGCGACCGGTGCGCTCTGGCTCACCAGCGCCAGCGGGGCAGCCACCAGGCCGCTCAGCGCCAGCAGGGAGAAGGCTCGGCGGCGCCGGGCAGAGGGACGGTTCACGGTGACCTCCGAGGTGTTCACCCCAGCCTGCCACGTCGCGCCAGATACCGGGGCAGTTCGGACGACCACGCAGGGGCGCTCGGGGTCAGCGCTGGGAGGCCTGCAGGTCCTTCAGCATCGAGACGAGCTCCGCGCGCTCGGCGTCGGACAGCGCCGCGAAGGCCGGCTCCACGATCCGGTCGGTGACGGCCTCGGCCGCCGCCATGTCGGCCTTGCCGGCCTCCGGATCCGGCCACGGCTGCGGCCAGTCGAAGAACTCCGCGTTCTTCGGTCCGTAACGCCCGGACATGACCGCCTGCAGGGGGTCGACGCCCTGCGCCGCGACCGCGAGCAGGTGGGCGCCGCCGCGCAGCTCACGGCCGACCTGCAGGGCCAGCGCCAGTCGGGCGCCGTCATCGGCAGCGGCCACCGTCGGCACGAGTGCGCGCCAGCCCGCGAACACCGGCAGGCCCATGGTCGGCGCGGCCGCGTTGACCGCGGTGAGCAGCTCAGTCAGGCGCGGGGCGTCGGCGTACGACGAGAACGCGGTGCTCCCGAAGCGCGCGCAGCTCGCGGCGTACTCCCGGGCTGCCTCGGCGGGCGCCATGACGGCGCGGCCGAGGTCCCAGGCCTCGGCCTGGTGCTGGGGTGGGAAGAAGCCAAAAGCCGCGACCAGGACGGCAGCGTCGACGTCGCCCAGCACACCGCCGCGGCCGAGGTGGTACCAGCTCCAGGTCTGGAAGCCGAGCTCGGTGCCTCGGGCGAGGGTGGTCGCGTCGAACATGAAGGCGCCGCCGAGCCGACCGACCGGACCGGCCGCGCCCCGGACTGCCTCGTGCGGGTTCACGCGTCGAGCCAGTCGCGGCGCAGCTCGCCGGCGGCGACGAGGACAGCGGGTCCGGTGACGGTCACGTGGCCATCCTCGCGCCACGTGACGTCGAGCCGCCCACCGGGTAGGTCGACGAGGAACGGCGTGCCCCGCGGGGTGCCGGTGCGCAGGGCCGTCGCGACCACCGCGGCGCAGGCACCGGTGCCGCAGGAGCGGGTCTCACCGACGCCGCGCTCGTGCACGCGCATCGCGATGTGGTGCTCGCCGACGTCGGCGACGTATTCGACGTTGACGTCGGTCCGGCTCGGGGTCAGCACTCCCAGCGAGGCGATGTCGGCGACGTGGACGACGGCGTGCGGGTTGCCCATGTCGATGGCCGTCGCGAGCAGCCCGTCGAGCTCAAACGGCTCCCCCACCACGGCCCGCCCCATGTCGACGCTCACCGGGCCGCCGGCCGGTGTCACCTCGACCTCCTTGATGCCACCGCGGGTCGCGAGCTTGAGCACGCCCGGCGCGGCCAGCCCGGCGTCGACGAGGTAGCGCGCGTAGACGCGCACCCCGTTGCCGCACATCTCCGCGATCGAGCCGTCGGCGTTGCGGTAGTCCATGAACCACTCGGCCTCGTCAGCGAGGTGGGCACCGTCGGGCTCCAGCGCGCTTGGGACGACGCGCAGGACGCCGTCTGCGCCGATCCCGGCGTGCCGGTCACAGAGCCGCCGGACCAGCTCGGCGTCCAGCTTGAGCATCCCGTCGAGGTCGGGCAGCACGACGAAGTCGTTCTCGGTGCCGTGGCCCTTGAGGTAGCGCACGCCAGTCCCGGGAATCATGAGACCAGCGTACGGCGGGTCAGCCGCTCAGTCGGTGGGCCGGGGCGGCGGCACGAAGACGGCCCCTCGCCAGCCGGCGCCCTGGGACAGCAGCCAGCGGGCGCGGTCCGCGCGCTGTGGACTGGCGTAGAGGAAGCCGTGCGCGCGGTCGCAGCCGAGGTCGGTGAGGCGGGCGCTCTCCGACCAGGACTCGACGCCTTCGGCGACGACGTAGAGGCCACGGGCGTGGGCGAGGGAGATGACGCTCTCGACGATGGTGTCGTCCTCGAGGTCGCCGCCGACGCCCCGGACGTAGCGGTGGTCGAGCTTGACGCAGTCCAGCGGCAGCTCGGCGAAGGCGCCGAGCGTGGAGTACCAGGTGCCGAAGTCATCGACGGCCAGCGAGACGCCGGCGGCCTTGAGGTCGCACAGCACGGTGAGAGCCTTGTCGCCGAGCATCGCCAGCGCGGCCTCGGTGACCTCGATGCCCAGGGCGCCGCGCGGCAGCCCCGCGTCGGCGATCGCCAGGGCAACGAGATCGGCGAAGCCCTCGCTGGCCAGCTGCGACGGGCTGACGTTGATCCACAGCTGGCGCGCGGCGCCCGGGATGTGCTGCCAGCGGGCTGCCTCGGCGGCCGCCTCGAAGACGACCCACTCCCCGATCGACACGATGTCGCCGCTGCGCTCCGCGAGGTCGAGGAAGTCCAGCGGCATGAGCACCCCGAGGTCGCCGCGGTGCCACCGGAGCAGCCCCTCCATCGCGACGATGGCGCCGGTGTCGAGGTCCACCTCCGGCTGGTAGAGCAGCTCGAGCGTGCCGTCCTGGGCGCAGCGACGCAGGGCGGCGAGGTCTTCGGTGCGGAGCAGCGTGGCTGTCATGCATTGCATGATCCACCCATTTTGGCGCGGATGACATGGCCCGGACGGGTCATCACCGAGGGGGGCATAACGGACTATGTGCCCAGCAGACGGACGCCAGTTCGGCGTACGCCGTGAGTCAGCGCGCGACCGGCAGGCGCACCGACGACAGTCCGGCGAGCTGCAGCGAGACCTCGCCGCCGGTGTTGGCGGCGAGCGTGCCACCCAGCGCCGGACCGAAGGTGAACCGCAACCGGTGGCCGGGCTTGAGGACGTAGTCGAGCGGCAGCGAGGGGAACGTCGTGCGGGGCAGCGCGCCGGGGACGACCGGGATCGGCGTCCTGGGCCGGCTCAACCCGAGCGGCTCGATCTGGTCACGGTAGGCGGCGCGGGCGAAGCCGTAGGAGATGGTGAAGGCCCCGTCGTCGTCGCCGTCGAGGATCTTGTCCGAGGCGCTGGCGTCGACGGCTGCCCCCGGCGGCAGATCGTCGATCTGCACGGTGAGGTTGGTGTCGGCGCCGGTCAGCGTGTAGGCGA
>JBKKBU010000334.1:0-6392 GCA_046713755.1 Mycobacteriales bacterium | reverse complement strand
GGCCGATGCCGCGTTCGCCGAGCTCGCCCGGGAATGACGCCCCTGCCTCCGGCAGCTCCGCCCTTCCCGGTCACGGCACCGCACCGGGTGGTGCCGGCGCCACGGCCGCTGGCCGGAGGGCCGCACGTCCTGCTGGACGACGCCTGGCCGGCAGCAGTCGCTCGCCGCATGGAGCGCCTCGCGCACGACCGGGCGGGAGTCGTCGTGCATGCCGAGACTGACCGCGACGACGAGGGGCTGCTGCAGGCCGTGCAGTCCGCCTGGACCCTGCTGCCCTGGCCGCGGTGCGGCTCGGCCGTCGACCTGCCGCTGCTCGGAGTCGAGGTCGACCTCGCTGGGACGATCCGGGCCACCGGCCCCTCGCTGGCTCCGGCGGCGACCGAGCGCCTGCTGGGTCTGGTCGGTCTGGACCTGCTGATCGAGGCCTGGCTGCTCTGCTGCAGCGACGACCTGGTCGTCCTGCGCCGCCACGGGGTCGGCGAGCTGCGCGCCGAGCTGCTCGCGGTCTGCTTCCCGAGCGGCTGGCCGGTCCGGGAGCGGGCTGGCGCGTCACTCGCCGAGCTGCACGGCCCGGTCGCCGACGGTGAGCGACTGCAAGCTGCAGCACCCGCCCTCTCCGAAGCCCTGCTGACAAAAGGACCTTTCCTGCAGTACGTCTGGGGTCTTGACCCCTCCGGCCGTCTCGACCGCGACCCCACAGCGGCAGACGCCGAGCCGGCGTCCTCGCCATTGGCCGCGCAGTGGTGGTTGCGCGTCGAGCGCCAGACCACGCTCGCCCTGCCGGATCTCGGTCGGGCGCTGTTCACCATCCGCCCCTACCTCGTGCCGCTGCCGTCGCTGACCAGCGCGCAGCGACAGGTCCTGCACGACGCCATCGCGTCGATGTCACCGGAAGCGCTGCGCTACAAGGGCATCAGCGAGGTCCGCGACGAGCTGCTGAGCTGGCTGGCAGCTCGCGTCGAAGACCCCGGGGCTGCTCAGCCCTCGCTGCCGCCCTCGTCCTCCGAGTCGCCCTCGATCACGACGACGCCGTAGGCCTCGTCGAGTCGGACGTCGACGGTCTTGCCGTCGGTCTTGGTCACCTCGACCTCCCAGGTGGCGCCGTCCTCGGAGTCGCGCTCGACGGAGTTGGCCGTGCCGCCGCCGGTCGCCACCAGTGCCGCCGCGGTCGCCCGGTCGGCCTCCGGACCGGTCACGTTGACGTCGCCGTCATCGGCGACCAGCGCCCACGCACCGCCGGCGGTGCCCAGCACCAACACGGCTGCGGCCGTTCCGAGGATGAGCTTGTTCTTGCGGTTCATGTCTTGCCCTTCTGCTCGTCGTCATCATCACCCGTCACGTGCCGATCAGAAACTCTCGACCTTCACCAAACCGATCCGCTCCTTGGGGTTCTTCACGTCGACCTCGAGGACGAAGCCGATCCCGCGGGCGTAGTACTTGTGCTCCAGCAGGGTCGCGTCCAGCTTGGTGAAGTCCTCGGTCTTCACGACGCCGCTGTAGCTCCCAGCCGGCACCTTCGCCGTGTCGGTGATGCTGAGGACCTTGGCCTCGTCCTCCGCTACGCCGGCGTAGAACTCCTGCCGATACGCGTCACCGACCTGGGGTGCGGCCGGCATCACGACACCCGGCACGGCGCCGTCGACGCCGGCCTCCCACGCGCCGTTGTGGTTGACCGGCTTGCCGTTCTCGAACTCCGTGGTGTCCTCGCCGAAGTACCAGACCGTGCCGTCCCGGTGCTGGGCGTACCAGTCGTAGGTGTCCTCGACCTTCTCGCCGTCGATGGTCACGGTGTCGCGGACCACGACGCACGTGACGCCAGCAACGACCTTGGTCCGGTCGGTGACCTCGACCACGATGCGTTCGAAGCCGTCCGCCGTCTGCCCCTCGTACGTCAGCCGCGTCCGCGGCCGCAGCGGGAGGTACGTGTTGTCGATCGTCGTGCTGAAGTCGGCCGCCACGATCGCCGATCCCGACGTCGGCGCCACTGCGGCCGCGGCTGCGCTCGGCGTGGACGCCGCCGTGGTCGACGCCCGGGGAGCGGCGCCCTCGACCGCGACGCCGTTGCTGCCGCAGGCGGCGCAGGCCAGCAGCACGGCCAGTCCACCCGCCAGGCCCGTGGCCTTGTGTGAGGTGCTCATCGGTGCCTCCGTCCCGGGTCCCTGCGACCCGTTGGCGGCAGCGTGCTCCGGCCACCCTGAAGCTCCGCTGAACGCGATCAGGCAGGCGCGGAGCCGGCCGGCAGCTCGACCACGACGCGGGCCCCGCCCATCGGTGCTTCATCAATGCGCACGGTCCCGCCGTGGGACGCCGCGACGTCCGCCACGAGCGCGAGGCCGAGCCCGGAGCCACCGTCGTCACGGGCCCGCGCCTCATCCAGTCGGGTGAAGCGCTCGAAGACGCGTTGTCGGTCCGGCGCTGCGATCCCCGCACCGTCGTCATCAACCACGAGGCGTACCACAGCTCCGTCGGCTCCGAGCGACACCGTCACCCGGGTGCGGGCATGACGGGCTGCGTTGTCGAGCAGGTTGCGCACGACCCGGCCGAGGGCATCGGCGTCCCCGTGGACGCGGGCGGCGGAGATCGCCGATCCGTCGACAGCCACCGCGGTCTCCCGGCGCAGCCGCGCCACCTGCTCGAGGACGACGTCGTCGAGGTCGACGGCCCGGGCCACCAGCGGTGCGCCCTCGTCGGCGCGAGCCAGCAACAGCAGGTCCTCGACCAGGCGCTCCATCCGGAGCTCCTGCTGGGCAAGGTCGGCGACCAGCTCCTCGACCGTCGTGGACGTGGGGTGCGCCACCGCGACCTCGAGGCGGTGCCGGAGCGTCGCGAGCGGACTCCGGAGCTCGTGGGACGCGTCGGCCACGAAGCGGCGTTGTCGGTCTCGGGCCGCCTCCAGTCGGTCCAGCATGGCGTTCATCGTGCGGGCAAGCAGGGCGATCTCGTCCTGGCCGGGCGGCACCGGCACCCGCCGGTCCAGCGCCACCCCCGTGATGCTCTCGACCTCGCTGCGGATCGCCTCGACCGGGCGCAGCGCCCGACCGACCGCTCCCCAGGTGAGCGCACCGACGAGGAGCAGCAGCAGCGGCGCCCCCACGCCGAGGACGGCGGCGACCGCCCGGGTGCTCTCCCCGATCTGCTCGAGACTGCTGGCCACCAGCACCGTGAAGGCGCCGTCCGCGGTCTGGCGCGCGACGACGTGGAACTCGCCGCCCGCGCGGAGGGGCAAGCCTTCGACGTCGCGGGCCTCGCCCGGCGCGAGCAGGACGAGCGGGGCACGACCGGCGATGTTGGGGCTCGACCCGACCACGATGCCGCCGCGATCGAGCACCTGGACGGCCGCGTCCTCAGCATCCTCCACCGCGAGCGGCTGCGGCGATCGGCCGCTCTCCAACAGGGACACGACGTCATCGGCCCGCAGCTGGGCAGCGGTCTCGATGCCTTCGCGGACGCTCCCCCGCAAGGCGAGCAGCAGCACCGTGCACCCGACCAGCAGAGCGACGGCAACCACCGCCACGACCCCGACGGTCGCACTCCGCCGCACCGACCTAGCCACCGTCCACCGCCAGTCGGTAGCCGGAGCCCCGGACCGTCTCGATGGCGACCCGGTCGAAGGGCAGGTCAACTTTCCGCCGGAGGTATCGCACGTAGACCTCGACGATGTTGGCGTCGCCCTCGAAGTCGTCGTTCCAGACCCGGGCCAGCAGCTCCTGCTTCGGGACCACGCGACCCGCTTCCCGCATCAGGACCTCCAGCACCGACATCTCCCGGGTGGTGAGGGAGAGCTCCACCTCGCCGCGATGCACCCGTCGGGTGGCGGGGTCGAGCCGGAGGTCGCCCGCGACCAGCACCGCCGGTCGCTCCCGGACACCCCGGCGCAGCAGCGCCCGCAGCCTGGCCACCAGCACGACGTGCGAGAACGGCTTGCCGAGGAAGTCGTCGGCCCCCGTGTCGAGCGCCTCCGCCTCGTCGAGCTCGTCGTCCATCGCGGTGAGCACGAGCACCGGGGTCCAGACGCCCGCGGCCCGCAGCTGACGACAGACGCCGTAGCCGTCCAGGCCAGGCAGCATCAGGTCGAGCACGATGGCGTCGTACTCCTGTTCGGTCGCGCGCCAGAGCCCGTCGGTGCCGTCGTAGGCCAGGTCGACGGCGAAGCCGTCCGCTTCCAGGCCGCGCTTCAGCGAGGCCGCGAGCGCGCGCTCGTCCTCGACGACCAGGAGTCGCATGACATCAGCGTCGCAGGCCGACCTGAGAGCAGCCTGAGTCAGTTGAGCGAGGGGTCCTCGGGCAGGAGCGCGGCAAAGGCCAGCGGCGGGCCCTGGCGGCGCAGCACCTGCTCACGGAGCAGGTCCGGCCGCGGCGTGAGGACGTCGCCCGGCAGGCTGTCCAGCACCCACCACGCACCTTCCTCGACCTCGGCCTCGAGCTGGCCTGGCGACCAGCCCGCATAGCCGGCGAAGACCCGGATCGCGTCGACGCCCAGCTCGCCGGGCTCGCTGTCCAGGTCGACGGTCCCCAGACCCGGGCTCCCCTCAACGTCCGAGAAGGCACCCGACGACGACCCTCCCGGTCGCGCCCGCCCGAGGCAGATAGCGGCCTCGCGCTGGACCGGGCCGCCCTCGTGGACCAGCCCCGGCTCCGCGGCCAGCACGCCCCATCCGGGCAGCACCTCCTCGACCGAGGTGCCGGTGAGCCGGTCGAGGATCACCCCGAGGGCGCCGTCCTCATCATCATGCTGCAGCAGCAGCACGACCGCCCGGTCGAAGTGCGGGTCCCGCAGGACCGGTGTGGCGACGACGAGCCGCCCTGCCCAGACCACGACTACTCGCTGGCCAGCGCTGCCTTCGCCCGCTGGCCGCGGTTCTTCTGGCGGTCATTGGCCAGCAGGGAGACCTTGCGGATGCGCACGACAGCCGGCGTCACCTCGACGCACTCGTCCTCGCGGCAGAACTCGAGAGCCTGCTCGAGCGAGAGCGCCTTGTGGGGGATGAGCGGCACCAGGACGTCGGAGGACGACTGGCGCATGTTGGTGAGCTTCTTCTCCTTGGTCGCATTGACGTCCATGTCGTCGGAGCGGGAGTTCTCACCCACGACCATGCCCTCATAGACCTCGGTGCCCGGCGGGACGAACATGGTGCCGCGCTCCTGCAGGTTGGCCAGGGCGAAGCCGGTGGTGGGACCACTGCGGTCGGCGACCAGTGAGCCCGACGGCCGGGTGCGGATGTCGCCGTGCCACGGCTCGTAGCGCTCGTGGATGTGGTGCAGCAGCCCGGTGCCGCGGGTCTCGGTGAGGAACTCGGTGCGGAAGCCGATCAGGCCGCGGGCCGGGACGATGTACTCCATCCGGGTCCAGCCGGTGCCGTGGTCGACCATCTGCTCGAGGCGGCCCTTGCGCAGCGCCATCAGCTGGATGAGCACCCCCTGGTAGTCCGAGGGAGTGTCGATGGTGAGGCGCTCCATCGGCTCGTGGATCTTGCCGTCGACCATCCGGGTGACGACCTGCGGCTTGCCGACGGTGAGCTCGAACTGCGCACGACGCATGACCTCGACGAGGATCGCGAGCTGCAGCTCACCGCGGCCCTGCACCTCCCAGGTGTCGGGGCGCTCGGTCGGCAGGACCCGGATCGAGACGTTGCCGACCAGCTCCTTCTCGAGCCGGTCCTTGACCTGGCGGGCCGTCAGCTTCTTGCCGCTCCTACCGGCCATGGGGCTGGTGTTGATGCCGATCGTCATGGAGATGTTGGGCTCGTCGATGGTGATGAGCGGCAGCGGCTTGGGGTCGTCGGGGTCGGCCAGCGTCTCGCCGATGGTGATCTCCGGAATGCCGGCGATGGCCACGATGTCGCCCGGGCCGGCCTCGTCGATCGGGACCCGGGTGAGCGCCTCGGTGCCGAGCAGCTCGGTGAGCTTGACCCGCTCGACGGTGCCGTCCTGCTTGCACCAGGCCACCATCTGGCCCTTCTTGAGCCAGCCGTTGTGGATGCGCAGCAGCGCGAGTCGACCGAGGTAGGGCGAGGAGTCCAGGTTGGTGACGTGGGCCTGCAGCGGCATGCTTTCGTCGTACGTCGGTGCCGGGATGGTGCTCTTGATGACGTCGAACAGCGGCTGCAGGTTGGGGCAGTCAGGACTGGTCCCGTCAGCCGGCCGCGTCAGCGACGCCTGGCCGGTCTTGGCCTGGCAGTAGACGATCGGGAAGTCGATCTGCTCCTCGGTCGCGTCGAGATCCAGGAACAGCTCGTAGGTCTCGTCGACGACCTCGGCGATGCGCGCGTCCGACCGGTCGACCTTGTTGATGATCAGGATGACCGGCTTGTTCTGCTGCAGGGCCTTGCGCAGGACGAACCGGGTCTGGGGCAGCGGGCCCTCGGAGGCGTCCACGAGCAGCGCGACCCCGT
>JBKKBU010000333.1:0-5607 GCA_046713755.1 Mycobacteriales bacterium | reverse complement strand
CTCGCTGTTCAACCTCGTGCTCCGCTCCACCAGCCCCACGGTGGTCAGCCTGTCGATCCTGCTGGAGATCCCCGGGGCCGCCCTGGTCGCAGCGCTGTTCCTGAGCCAGGGCGTGCCGCTGCTGGCTTACCCCGCTGCCGTGCTGCTGCTGGCCGGCCTCGGCGTCGTCATCCGGGCAAGCAGCCGCGCCGTCGAACCCAGCGTGCCCGTCGAGTAGCGCCCTCGTTAGCCTGGACCTGCCATCACGACAAGGGAGTCACCCGTGCAGCGCCAGACCCGGTCCCGTCGCTCCTGCCTCGCCGTCCCCGGCAGCAACCCCAAGATGATCGACAAGGCCCGCGGCCTGGGGTCCGACCAGGTCTTCCTCGACCTCGAGGACGCCTGCGCACCGCTGGCCAAGCCGGGTGCCCGCAAGATCATCGTCGATGCGCTCAACGAGGGCGGCTGGGGCGACAAGGTCCGCGTCGTGCGGGTCAACGACTGGACGACGGAGTGGACCTACCGCGACGTCACCGAGGTCGTCGAGGGCGCCGGAGCCAACCTCGACTGCATCATGCTGCCGAAGGTCCAGACGCCCCAGCAGGTCGTCGCGCTGGACCTGCTGCTCACCCAGATCGAGAAGACGATGGGCTACGAGGTCGGCAAGATCGGCATCGAGGCGCAGATCGAGAACGCCCTCGGCCTCATCAACGTCAACGAGATCGCGACCGCCTCGCCGCGCGTCGAGACCATCATCTTCGGGCCGGCCGACTTCATGGCGTCCATCAACATGAAGTCGCTCGTGGTGGGGGAGCAGCCGCCCGGCTACGACGTCGGCGACGCCTACCACTACATCCTCATGCAGATCCTCATGGCCGCCCGGGCCCACGACAAGCTCGCCATCGACGGGCCCTACCTGCAGATCCGCGACGTCGACGGCTTCCGTCGGGTCGGCGGTCGCAGCGCCGCGCTCGGCTTCGACGGCAAGTGGGTGCTGCACCCCGGCCAGGTCGATGCCGCCAACGAGGTCTACTCGCCCAAGCAGGAGGACTTCGACCACGCCGAGCTGATCCTGGACGCGTACGACTTCTACACGTCCGAGGCGGGTGGCAAGCGCGGCGCCGTCATGCTCGGCGACGAGATGATCGACGAGGCCAGCCGCAAGATGGCGCTGGTCATCGCGAGCAAGGGCCGAGCGGCCGGGATGGCCCGCACCTCAAAGTTCGAGGCCCCGACCGAGTAGCCCGTCCCGGAAGATCAAAAGCACATCCGCACGGTCCGCCACGCTCACGGATCCGTGCGGATGTGCTGTTGATCAGCTCGCAGGCGGCTGCTGCGGAGCGCCGACGCTCGGACTACTTGCCGACGGCCACGCAGGAGGGCGTGCCCATGACGTAGTTGCCGCCGGCCGCCTCGTCGAACAGCACGTTGAAGCCTCCCAGCGGGACGCGAGTGCCGCCGACCGTCTGTGACGGCACGAGGCCCTGCCCGCCCTGGCGGAACACACGCGCACCCAGGGTGGTGAGCTTCGCGCCCTTGCCCAGCTTGGCCTTGGCTCCGTCGACGAAGCCCTTGACGGGTGCGGAGATCCGCACCTCCTTCTTCGCGACGTCGACGACACCGGTCGCCGCGCCGAGGGTGTAGGAGGTGTTGATGCCCGAGGTCGGGTCGACGCCGCTGTAGCCGTAGGTCCAGATGACGCCGGTCGGGTAGGCGCGGGCCTGCAGGAACAGCACGTCGGCGCTCCCGGGAGCGGTGAACTCCGCGAAGTAGGCGCGGCCGTTGAGCCACTCCGGGTCGTTGGCGGCCAGACCGGCCGTCCGCACCACGCCGGTCAGCGTCACGCCGTCGCTGGCCAGGTCGGCGGACAGGACGTCGTCACCCGGGCCGCCTGGCACCCCGCTGACGCCGGCGTCTCCCTTGTCGTCGACCACCAGGTTGCAGACCGGCTTGACGGGCTTGGGTCGCGGCTTCGGAGCGGCTGAGGCGTATCCGGCTCCGGCCGTCAGCAGCAGTGCGGTGGCGACCAGGGTCGCGCGGGCCCTCACTTGCCCACCGCGACGCACGACGGGGTGCCGACGACGTAGGTGCCGCCGGTCGCGTCATCGAAGGGGAGCAGCAGGCCACCGAGCGGCACCCGGGTGCCGCCGACGCTCTGCGACGGCACGAAGCCCTGGCCGGCCATGCGCCATGTGGTGGCGGTGAGGGCTGACAGCTTGCTGCCCATGGCGAGCTTGGCCTTGGCGCCGTCGACGAAGCCCTTGACCGGCGTGGAGATCCGCACCTCGCCCTTGGCCGTGTCAACCACGCCGTTGGCCGCACCGAGGGTGTAGCTCGTGTTGAGTCCGGAGGTCGGGTCGACGCCGCGGTAGCCGTAGACGAACTGGGTGCCCTGCGGGTAGGTGCGCGCGGACAGGAACAGGACGTCGGCGCTGCCAGCGGCGGTGAACTCCGCGAAGAAGGCGCGGCCGAAGGGGGCCTGCGGGTCGGGGGTGGTCAGGCCGGCAACCCGCACTACGCCGGTGATCGTGACGCCGTCGCTGGCCACGTCGGCCGACACGATGTCGTCGCTGGCAGAGCCCGGGACGTTGTTATAGGTCGAGTCGCCCTTGTCGTCGATGACGAGGTTGCAGACCGGCTTGACGGGCTTCGGCTTCGGCCGCGGCTTCGGAGCGGCCGAGGCGTATCCGGCGCCGGCCGTCAGCAGCAGCGACGTGGCGAGCAGCGTGGCGCGGGTCTTCATCGGTCCTCCGGACGGCATGTGGCTAGGTGCTGGAGGAGTTCGACATGACCTGGCTGAGTCCTGCCGGGCAGGTGGGGAGGATCACGCGGCTCGGTTGGCTACCGCCCAGTAGGGGGTGGGACACTGCTGCAACACGCGCCGCTGCGTCGTACCCTCCCCTCCCGAGAAGCCGGAGCACCATGGCCCGCCTCGCCGCCACCGAGGGCCTCACCGAGGTCCAGCAGGAGATCCTGTCCACCGTCCGCTCGTTCGTGGACAAGGAGATCCTCCCCTACGCCCAGGACCTCGAGCACAAGGACGAGTTCCCCGAGGCCATCGTCGAGGGCATGAAGGAGATGGGCCTGTTCGGCCTCATGATCCCGGAGGAGTACGGCGGCCTCGGTGAGTCGCTGCTCACCTACGCCCTGACCGTCGAGGAGATCGCCCGCGGGTGGATGAGCGTGTCCGGTGTGATCAACACCCACTTCATCGTGGCCTACATGCTCAAGCAGCACGGCACCCAGGAGCAGAAGGAGCGGCTGCTGCCGAAGATGGCGACCGGGGAGATCCGCGGTGCCTTCTCGATGAGCGAGCCGCACTGCGGATCAGACGTCGCGGCCATCAAGAGCAAGGGGGTGAAGGACGGCGACAGCTACGTCCTGGATGGCCAGAAGATGTGGCTCACCAACGGCGGCCGGTCGCAGCTCGTCGCAACCTTGGTGCGCACCGACGAGGGCGCCGACTCGGTCTACAAGAACATGACGACGTTCCTCATCGAGAAGGAGCCGGGCTTCGGGGAGACCGCCCAGGGCGTCACCATCCCCGGCAAGATCGACAAGATGGGCTACAAGGGCGTGGAGACGACGGAGATGATCCTCGAGGGCGCCCGCGTGCCGGCCTCGTCGGTCCTCGGCGGCGAAGCTGGGCTGGGCAAGGGCTTTTACCAAATGATGGACGGCGTCGAGGTGGGCCGCGTCAACGTCGCAGCCCGCGCTTGCGGCATCTCGATCCGGGCCTTCGAGCTCGCGATCGCCTACGCCCAGCAGCGCTCGACGTTCGGCAAGCCGATCGCGCAGCACCAGGCCATCCAGTTCAAGCTCGCCGAGATGGCCACCAAGGTCGAGGCCTCCCATGCGCTGATGGTCACCGCCGCCCGCCTCAAGGACGCCGGCAAGCGCAACGACGTCGAGGCCGGCATGGCCAAGCTGCTCGCCAGCGAGTACTGCGCCGAGGTCACGCAGGACTCGTTCCGGATCCACGGCGGCTACGGCTATGCCAAGGAGTACGAGATCGAGCGCCTCATGCGCGAGGCGCCCTTCCTGCTCATCGGCGAGGGCACCTCGGAGATCCAGAAGACCATCATCAGTCGCGGCTTGCTGCGCGACTACGCCCTCAAGGGCTGACCTGCCGACTGTCGGGTTCCCGACAGGTGGCGGGTGTAGAGCCACCGCTGGCCTAGCGTCCTGCTTCGGACGCGCACTCGCGCGGGCCATCACGTCCGGGGGGATGCTTCATGCGATTTTCAGCCAAGCTCTTACTGCCGCCACTGCTCGCGGGACTCGCGCTGGTCGCGGTTCCCGCGCCAGTGCAGGCGAGCACTCTCTACTTTCCCGCGGGGGTGCCCGTTGGGACCCCGAACGACCCGCTCCCGCAGGCCCGCTCCGCTGCCATCAGCGAGTCGGGGATCTTCGTCAGCACAGGTGACGTCCTGACCATCTCGGTCAGCGGCACGGCCTCCGGCGGGCCCGGATTCACCTTCTACGACGCCAACGGCGTGCCGAGCAGTCCGGTGAGCGACGGCATCTTCCCGAACATCGTGGGTCCTCCGGCGAACATCTACAGCCTGGTCGCCACCATCGTCCCGACAGGTGACAACTCGCACCTCACGGGTGTCGGTGACGAGTGGTTCCTCGTCGGAACCTCGAGCACCATCACCGCCACCCGCTCGGGTGAGCTGCAGTTCGCCCTCAACGACGCCCTCTACCGGTCCACATGGGCGCCGGCCTACGAGGACAACTCTGGCGGCTTCTCCGTCACCTTCGGGGTCAACGACGTGGACGCTGACGGGGTCGTCGACACGGCGGACAACTGCCGGACAGTGCCCAACTCCGACCAGACCGACACCGACGGTGATGGTCTCGGGGACGCCTGCGACGCCGACGACGACAACGACACGATCGTCGACGGCGACGACAACTGCCCCCGGACAGCCAACTCGGGGCAGACCGACAGCGACGGTGACGGGACCGGTGATGCGTGCGATTCTGACGACGACAACGACACCGTCCTGGATGCGGCGGACAACTGCCCGCTCGTGCCCAACACCGACCAGGCTGACCGGGACGGTGACGGCGCGGGGGACGCGTGCGACGCCACGCCGGGCTCGACCCCTGGCAAGGTGACCGGTGGCGGCTGGATCACCGCTGCCAAGCACAGCTTCGGGTTCACAGCGCAGTACAGCGCGGGGACGACCGCACCCAAGGGTCACCTCACCTACCAGGACAAGAGCTCGGGAACGACGATCCGGTCGACCGCACTGACCGTCGTCTCCATCGCCGGCACGAGAGCGACGATCCTTGGCTCGGCTGAGGTGAACGGCGTCGCGACCGACTTCCGGGTCGTCGTCGACGACCTCGGTGAGCCCGGTCGCAGCGATACCTTCACGATCGAGGCGGGTAGCTACGCCGCGGGCGGCGTCCTCAATGGCGGGAACATCCAGATCCACGGGTGACAGGCGTACGACGAAGGGCCCCGCGCACTATGAGCGGGGCCCTTCGGCTGTCCTCTTGGACTGTGAGGGTGTCCTAGCAGAGCGGGTTGAGACCGCAGCTCGGCCGGGTCTTGCGGGTCTTCATCGGGGTCTTGATGAGCTTCGCGCCCTTGCTGGCCTTGATGAAGATCGGGTT
>JBKKBU010000332.1:0-4370 GCA_046713755.1 Mycobacteriales bacterium | reverse complement strand
GCCGTGGCGCTGGGGGCTGCCGCCGCGGCGAGCCGCACCCGCACGGCCTAGCGTCGGCACCGTGCTGCACGGACTGTTCGTCCCACCCTTCGGTCCGCTCGCCGATCCGCTCGTCCTCGCCGACCTGGCGGCGCGGGCCGAGGACGGCGGCTGGGACGGCGTGTTCCTGTGGGACCACGTGGTCTACCGAGACCCCGCGCCCCACGTGCTCGACCCGTGGATCGCGATGGCTGCCATGGCCACCCGGACCGAACGGATTCGGCTGGGTGCGCTCGTCACCCCGCTCGCCCGTCGTCGAGTGCAGGTGCTGGCCCGCCAGGTCACCGCACTCGACCTGCTGTCCGAGGGCCGGATGGTGATCGGTGTCGGGCTCGGCCTCGACAGCAGCGGCGGTGAGCTGTCGCGCTTCGGCGAGGAGATGGACGACCGGAAGCGCGCGACGATGCTGGATGAGCGACTGGAGGTCCTCGCCGATCTTCTTTCCGGCGAGGAGGCCCGCTCCCCGCTGGCCGACGGGGTCACCTTCCTGCCGACCCCTGTCCAACAGCCCCGGATCCCGGTCTGGGTCGGCGCTCGCTGGCCGAATCGCCGACCGCTGGCACGAGCCGCCCGGTGGGACGGGGTCTTCCCCATCGACCTCGACGACCCGGCCGACCTGCCCGCGCTGCTCGCCGTGGTGGCCGAAGAGCGCACGATGACGACCCCCTTCGCGGTGGTCGTCCAGGGGCGCGTCGAGGAGCCGGCCGAACGACGAGCTCAGTGGGCTGAGGCCGGTGCGACCTGGTGGGTGACCCGCACCGATCCCTTCACCCTCGACCTCGCCGCAGTGCAGCGCTCTGCCGATCGAGCGCCGGAGTCGCCGTAGCGGTCAGCCGCGGCCGTGGAGGAGCTTGATGGCCTTGCCCAGCAGGGCGTCGACCTTGGGGGTGCGCTCGAAGGACAGCACCTTGAGCGGCAACGGGTAGCGCTGCCGCGTGATGGACTTGGCTCGGGTGAACTCGCGCAGGCCGTCCGCACCATGGATCCGTCCAAAGCCGGACTCCCCCGAGCCGCCGAAGGGCAGCGACGGGATGCCCGCGAAGGCGACGACCTGGTTGACCGACGTCATGCCGGAGCGCAGGCGGCGCGCGATGTCCATGCCGTGCTTCTTGGAGAAGACCGCGCCCGCCAGGCCGTACGCCGAGGCGTTGGTGCGCTCCACGGCCTCGTCGGCGTCCCGCACGCGGGTCACCGTGATCGTCGGCCCGAAGGTCTCGTCGGTGATGGCGAGCGAGTCCTCCGGGACGTCCACGAGGACGGTCGGCGCGACGAGGTAGCCGTCGATGGTGCCGCCGGTGAGCGCGGTTCCGCCGCGGGCGATCGCGTCGTCGATGTGGGTGCGGATGATGTCCACCTGCCCAGGCATGGTGATGGGACCGTAGGACTCGCCCGGGACGAGCTTCGCCGCGCGCGACGTCAGCTCCGACACGAAGGCGTCGTAGACCTTGTCGGTCGCGTAGACGCGCTCGATGCCGATGCAGGTCTGCCCGGCGTTGCTCATGCCGCCCCATAGGGCGGCTTCAGCTGCAGCCGGCACGTCGGCGTCGTCGTCGACGATGAGGGCGTCCTTGCCGCCGCACTCCATGAGGACGGGCACCAGGCCCTCGGCGCAGGCGGCCATCACCTTGCGACCGGTACGCGCCGAACCGGTGAAGGCGATCTTGTCGACGCCGGCCCGACACAGCGCTGCGCCGGTGTCACCGAGGCCGGTGATCAACTGGAGAACGGGCTGCTCGGGCACCACCTCGGCGAAGGTGTCGACCAGGAACTTGCCTACCGCCGGGGTGTACTCCGAGGGCTTGAAGACGACCGCGTTGCCTGCCGCGAGCGCGTAGGCGATCGAGCCCATCGGCGTAAAAACGGGGTAGTTCCAGGGGCCGATGACCCCGACCACACCGAGCGCCGGGTACTCCAAGGTGGCTGCCTGGTTGGCCATCATCAGACCGGACGGCACCTTGCGCGGGCCGAGCACCTTCGCGGCGTTCTTGCCCGCCCAGGCAATGTGGTCGACCGCGAGGGTGAGCTCGAGGCGGGCGTCGGACGCCGGCTTGCCGTTCTCCTGACGCATCAGCTCGGCGAGCTCGTCGGAACGGCGGACCAGCAACGCGTTCCAGGCGTTCAGCCGCGCGCGCCGCCCCTGGTAGCCGATTGACTGCCACCAACCGAAGGCCGCCCGGCCGCGCTCGACGGCTGCTCGGACCTCGTCCGCTGACTGGACCGGGAAGCTCGCGACGACCTTGCCGGTCGCGGGGTCCAGCGAGTCGAACGTGTCCGTGGCCGCCTTATCGACGACCCCCTCCACGACGGGGCGGTCAGCAGCAAGGGTCACGAGATCCTCCAGGGCTAGGGCATACCAACGGTACGCGGCTCGACCTGCGACCCGGCCGCTGACCCCTCACACTGAGGTGGTGCGCAGCAACGGTGAATCGGCGTCCGGGGGCGTGACCACGGTGACGACTGCGGCCATGTCGCACGCCGACGACATGCGGCTGCGGCAGAAGCGCTACCTCATCACCCAGGCGGTCCGGCTCACCTGTGTCCTGCTCGCCGTGCTGCTGCCCGTGGCCCTGTGGATCAAGGGGGTGTTCATCCTGGGCTCGGTGGTCCTGCCCTGGATGGGGGTGGTGGCCGCCAACGCCGGCCCCACCCGTCAGCGAGCTCGAGCGACCGCGATCGTCGATCGACCGCCGACCGCCGTCGATGAGCCGCTGCGGATCGCCATCGAGCCCGGCCGCGTCGTCGACGAGGACGGCCAAGCCGTCTGACCGCAAGCCGGCCGGTGCGCCACGTCGGGGACGACGCGCCGACGCCCCGAACCCACGGAGTGGGCCCACGCTCGAACCTCAGCGCGATGTGGCGATCATGACCGGCGGGTCCCCCTGGCGAGATCGCCACTTTCGCCCGGCCGGACCGGCCGCAACTACCGCGACGCGCGGATGTGGCGATCGCCCAAGGGGGTCACGCGGGCAAGATCACCCCATCCGAGAGCCGCCGGGTGAGCGGCACCGGTGGCCCGCGCCGGGCACGCGCCCGACGGTCCTCAGGACCGGTACGGCGCTAGCGGCGGCAGAACAGCACCGGGCCGTCGGGACCGCGGCCGACCGGGCCGGTGGCGTAGGCACCGAGGTCGGAGAGCCGCACCTTCGGGCGGGCCGGCACCAGGGCCCGCGCGGTCCGGGGAGCCGGCGCGGCCGAGGTGATGCCAGGCACCGACAGCGTCTCCAGGCCGCGGATCTTGTCGTTGGCGTAGACCCGGCCGCCGAAGAAGTGCGCGGAGTAGGTGTTGGAGTCCTCCGCGCGGTAGTGCGCGAACTCCACCGGCAGCAGCGGGTTGGAGTAGTCGATGACCGAGGTGCCACCGGTGAACCAGGCGAGCACGAGCTTGCGGGTCCCCGGAACCAGGTTGAACTGGTGGCTCGTGCACCACGACGGGGTGCCGTTGACATCGTCACCGACCGGCTTGGCACCACGCTGCGGGGCGAAGCGGCCGAGCGGCACCGGCGCCGCCGGGTTGCTGAAGTCGTAGAAGGACAGCGCGCCGTGCGGGCTGGTCCCGCTGGTGCAGCCGTGCGCAGCGAAGGCCTCGTCGTTGACGATCAGGACGCCGCCGTCGGGCGACACCATCGCGTAGTGCGGGAACTGGATGAGTGGGTTGACGACGTGCGCGATGGTCACCGGCTTGATCGGGTCCTTGACGTCCCAGACCTGCACCTCGCCGGCGCCGGCGCAGATGCCCAGCATGCGGCCCTTCGCGGTGGAGAACGACAGGTCGTGGCAGCCGAGCGGGTTGGGCGTGAAGCGGCCGACCACCTTCGGGTTCTGCGGGTCGATCGTGTCGACGATGCTGGTGACGCCGTTGCCGTTGGCCGTGCCACCGGGGCTGACGTAGATGTGCCGCCGGTCGGGGTGCACGGAGATCGTGTGGCTGCTCGGCAGGCCGCCGACGAGCCCGAGCTCCAGCGGCTTGCTGGGCCGCTTCACGTCGTAGAGCCGCAGACCATGGCCACGCCCGCACGAGCTGGCGTGCCAGCCCACTGCCAGCAGCCCCGGGCGCACGATCTCGACGTCGTTGTCGTTGCCGGCACAGGCGATGAACGCGACCTGCTTGGCCGCCTTGCCCTTGGTGTCGAAGACCCGGATCCCACCGGTGCCGCGCTTGCTGCCGCGCGAGGTGACGCCGTCGTAGCTCCCGGCGTAGAGGTAGCGGCTGCCGTCGTAGGCGAGCTCGGTGCCGCCGTTGTAGGGCGTGCGGCCGAGCGCGGTCACTCCGCTCGCGTCGACGGCGTCAGGCGCGGCACCGGCACTGCCGAGCTGCACGACGGAGGCCAGCA
>JBKKBU010000331.1:0-2728 GCA_046713755.1 Mycobacteriales bacterium | reverse complement strand
GCGCCGGACTGCCCGCATGGTCCTGGTCGAGCGCGCCGCCCCCTCCCTGCCGGCACTTGCTTTGCTATCGTCTCCGCTCGCACAACACGCGCCGCTAGCTCAATTGGCAGAGCAGCGGACTCTTAATCCGCGGGTTCGGGGTTCGAGTCCCTGGCGGCGCACCCGTTCTGACCTGCGCGTATGCGCCGATCAGGGATCTTGTCGATCGGCTGGTGGGGCCGTGGTGAGGCCATGGTGGGTCCGCGGCGCTCTGTGCGCTCTGCGCGACGATCCTTGGTCCACTGGGCGTGCATCTCCGCGCTGCCGGGTGGGTAGCGGCCGGCCTGGACGATGAGCCGGGCGATGCCGTCCGCGGTGCGCCGTGCCACTTCGGGCAGGACCGAGGTGTAGGTGTCCGCGGTGAGCACGATGCTGGCGTGGCCGAGCATGTCCTGGATTGCCTTGAGGTCGGCTCCTGAGGCGAGTGCCAGGGTCGCAGCGCCGTGGCGGAGGTCGTGCAGCCGGATCGGCGGGAGACCGAGGCCGGCGACCAGCCGGGCGAAGCGGTGGGTCAGGTAGCCGGGGCTGTACGGTCGCCCGTCGGGCCGGGCGAACACGAAACCGTCGGGCCGGTCGACGCCGTGCTCGGTGCGTTGCCGTTCGCGGTGTGCGCGCAGGGCGGCGACGGTGGACCAGTCCAGCGCGACGGTCCGCAGGCTCGCGACGCTCTTGGGTGGCAGCAGCACCGGCTGGCCGGAGTGCTCCTGCAGCTGCTGACAGATGGTGGCCTCCCCTGTGTCCAGGTCGACCTGCGGCCAGGCCAGGCCGGTCGCCTCCCCTCGGCGCAGGCCGCGCAGCGTGATCAGGTGGTAGTAGCCGTACAGCGGGTCGTCAGCGATGCCACGCAGGAACGCCGCGGTCTGCTGCGCCGTCCACACCGCCACCGCGGGACGCTGGCCGGTTGCCCGCCAGGCCGCCACCCGCGCCTCGGTCCAGACCACCGGGTGGGGCCGGCGTACTTGCGGCAGCTGCACCCAGCGAGCCGGGTTGTCGGTGATGAGCCCTTCTCGGATCGCCACGTTCAACGACGATCGTAAGGTGGCCCGGATCCGCACTAGGGTCGACGCCGAGATCGGCCTGCCGGCGACAGAATGCTGGCGCTGGATCGCGGTGAACATGGCCTGCAGATCCGCGAGTGTCAGGGCCCGTAGCGGGATCCGTCCCAGGTGCGGCGCAAGGTATAGGCGGACGTGGCCCTGGTAGCTGCGCACACTGGCGGGCCGAAGCCCCTCCTTGCCTGCCAGCCAGCGGGTTAGCCACCGGCCCGTGGTCCACCCCGAACTGGCTTGGGTTGCTGAGCTCGGGGCGCAGAGCCGGATCAGTGCCTGCCGCGCTGCCCGCTGGCTGCGATAGCCCCCGCAACGCAGCCGACGGCGCTGTCCATCGCTACCGATGCCGAGCTCCAAAGCGAGATACCAGCTGCCATGCGTGCAGTCGTCCAGACGGGGACAGCGCACTCCCAGGCGACGCCCGGTGTTCTTGTCCCTACACCCGCACCGGCGGAACGTGCGGCCGGTCGCAGTCGTGTTCACAAGTGCCTCCAGAACGTCGACAAGTTCGGCTCGGCGTCCGCCGTGCCGCGTTCAGAATGGCGTCGGGTCAGGCCTGCATCGACCTGTTCAAAGACCTCCTGGCCTCAACAGCACCTCGCCCCGCATTACCTTGACGTTGTATTACTCTGGGCGCATACTCAGCTGGTGATCGTGGACTGGCCGGAGGAGTTCGGCCGGCGCCTGGATCACTTGGAAGCGCAAGGTGGTCGTCTGCTGGAGGTGACTGTGGCGCTGCTGCAGGCGCTGACCGACCTGCCCGGTAAACCCACCGAGGAGTCGGCGACGTTCAAGCGCGTGCGGCAGGCACGACGTCACGAGCTCTGGCGGGTGGCCCACCCCTTCGACCCTGAGGTGGCCGCGCGCATCATCTGCTGGTTCCCGACCGACGAGACCGCTGTCATCGCGTTGGTGGGCTTCGACAAGAAGGCGGTCGGCGACGTCTTCTACGCGAGCGCTGCTGTGCGTGGCGAAGCGCTCGTCGACTCCTGGCTTCGACAACACGGAGGATCCTCGTGAGCAAAGACGTGACGTTCACCCGCGGCAACGACCGCATCGCACGGCTCGCCGAACGCGCCGATCTCGCTCCGACAGTGGCCGCCACCCGGGTCCGGATGGCGGAAGCGGACCGCACCTACGCGAAGGGGCTGGCAGCCTTGCGACACGCCGCAGAACTCACGCAGGTCGCGCTGGCCGACAAGCTCGGCGTTACCCAGGCCGCCGTCAGTCGCATGGAACAGCCACACGACATGCTCCTGTCCACACTCAACGCCTACCTCGAAGCGGTGGGCGGCCGCGCCACGATGATCGTCCAGTTCGACGACGGGGAACACGTCACTCTTGACCTGGCGGAGTTCCGCCCAGCGTCCTGAACCCCGGGCGCTGCGCTCCCGTCCGTCCCGGCGAGAGACATCGCGCTGCTCGCGCCCTGGGCATCGCCGCGCTTGACAGGCAGGAGAAGTACGGCCCTGAGAAGCCTCGCTCAGCAAGACGGCGGTAGTGGCCGCGGCCCGGCTCGTTCGCCGGCTGAGCTGACACCGATGGCGGTTTGGTACGAAGGCGCCGAAACGGGATACGACGGCTCCAGCGCCGACCCGATCCAAGGACTTCTCCCCGCGGTCGAAGTCCTGAGACTGATG
>JBKKBU010000330.1:0-6167 GCA_046713755.1 Mycobacteriales bacterium | reverse complement strand
ACGGCGACCAGGTGGGCCGGGTGCGCGACGTCGTCGTCGCACTGCGCATCGGCCGGGACGCGCCCCGCGTCCTCGGCCTCGCGGTCGAGATCTCCGCCCGCCGGCGCATCTTCGTGCCGATGGGGCGCGTGACGACGATCGACGCCGAAGCCGTCGTGCTGGCCACCGGCACGGTGTCACTCCGGCGGTTCGACAAGCGCGAGGGCGAGACCCTGGTGCTCGCAGAGCTGCTCGACCGGCGGGTCACCCAGCTCTCCAGCAGTGTCGAGGTCGTCGTCGTGGACATTGCGATGGAGCAGACCCGGACGGACTGGTTGGTCACCCGCGTCGCCGTCCGCCGCGGCGGCCGACGCCGCAAGGGCGAGCTGCTGCAGCTGGCCTGGGACGAGGTCAGCGGGTTGTCGGTCGAGGAGGGCGCCCAGGGCGCCGCCAACCTGCTCGCGGTGTTCGAAAAGCTGCGACCAGCCGACCTCGCCGGCCTGCTGCACGACCTGTCTGACAAGCGCCGCGCCGAGGTGGCCGCCGCCCTCGACGACGAGCGCCTCGCCGACGTGCTCGAGGAGCTGCCCGAGGACGAGCAGGTGCGACTGCTCGGCGGCCTGGCAGACGAACGCGCCGCCGACGTCCTCGAAGCCATGTCACCCGACGACGCGGCCGACCTGCTGGGTGAGCTGCCCGCAGCCGAGGCGGCGCGGCTGCTCGGCCTGATGGAGCCGGAGGAGGCTGGACCGGTCCGGCAGCTGCTCGCCTACAGCGACGACACCGCCGGCGGGCTCATGACCAGTGAGCCGGTCATCCTGGGTGCGACGTCGACCGTCGCGGAGGCGCTGGCCCGGATCAGGTCCGCCGAGCTGCACCCGGCCCTCGCGGCGCAGGTCTTCGTCGTACGCCCGCCGTATGAGACGCCCACGGGGCGCTACCTGGGAACGGCCCACTTCCAACGTCTTTTGCGCGAGCCGCCCTCCGCCCTGGTGTCGGCCGTCGTGGACACCGACATCGACCCGCTCGCACCGGACTGCCCGCTGCTCGAGGTGACCCGCCACCTCGCGTCGTACAACCTCGTGGCGGTGCCGGTCGTCGACTCCGAGTCGCGGCTGCTCGGTGCGGTCTCGGTCGACGACGTCCTCGACCACCTGCTTCCTGAGGACTGGCGCGACACCCGCAGGAGCACCCGCCGTGGCTGAGCGGCGGCTCCGGCTGGACACCCCAGCAGACCCGCGCCGGCAGCTCCGCCCGAGCTACGACCCTGAGGCGCTCGGTCGCTTCAGCGAGCGGATCGCGCGCTTCCTCGGCACCGGGCGCTTCCTGGTCTACCTCACGCTGACCGTCATCATCTGGCTGGCCTGGAACACCTTCGGACCGGAGTCGCTGCAGTTCGACCCGCGGGCCTTGAACTACACGCTGCTCACGTTGCTGCTGTCTTTGCAGGCGTCGTACGCCGCCCCGCTCATCCTGTTGGCGCAGAACCGGCAGGCCGACCGTGACCGCATCAGCCTCGACGAGGACCGCAACGCCAACGCCCGCCTCATGGCCGAGGTCGAGTACCTCACCCGTGAGATCGCCGGGCTCCGGCAGGCGCTCGGCGAGGTGACGACCCGCGACTACCTCCGCGAGCAGCTGCGCGAGGTCACCGAGCAGGTCGAGACCGCCATCGCGGGTCCCGACTACGAGAGCCCCACCCGAGCGGAGCGCGACGTCCGCGACGAGCGGGCCCGCCGCAAGAAGCGCAAGAAGCAGCGCGAGGAGCAGCGCGAGGAGCTCGCCCGGGCCGAGCCGTCCAGCCTCACGGAGCCGTTCGCCGGGGAGTCCGATCATGACTGACCGACCATGACCACGCAGCGCCCAGATGGCCTACACCCGGTCGTCCAATCCGCCGAAGCAGTGACGGTGAGCACCGTGCCCGCCGAGCCGTCGACTGTCGCTCACACGCCGCCCGCGTCCCGCAACCGGGTCCGGCGCCGCATCGGCGAGGTCCTCGTGGAGCAGGGCGTGCTGTCCGAGGAGCAGGTCAAGCAAGCGCTGCAGATGCAGAGCGACACCGCGCCCGGGACCCCCCGCAAGCGGCTCGGCCGGGTGGCCATCGATGCCGGGCTGTGCACGGAGGGTCAGATCGCGGAGGCCCTGGCAGAAGCCCTCGGCCTCACCCTCGTCGACCTGGGCCGGGTCGTCGTGGCGCCCGAGGCCGTCCGACTGCTGCCCCGGGCCGTCGCGGAGCGCAACTCCGTCCTGGTGCTCGAGAAGACCGGTACCCGGGTCAGCGTGGCCGCGTCCGACCCCACCAACGTCGTGGCCCTCGACGACGTCAAGCTCTACACCGGGGCCACCGAGATCTCCGTCGTCGTCGCCACCGAGAGCCAGGTGCGCGACCACCTGGCCAGGGCCTGGTCGCTGTCCGAGGACTCCTCCGACGTCAACACGCTGTTCGAGGGGCTCGACGCCGAAGCGGACGCAGATGCCGACGTCTCGGCACAGGCCGTCGAGGCCGCCCCCATCGTCCGACTGGTCGACGTGGTGCTGGCCGACGCCGTGCGCGCCCGGGCCAGTGACGTGCACGTCGAGCCGCAGTCCGGCGACCTGCGCATCCGCTATCGCGTGGACGGCTTGCTGCGCGACGTGATGACCGTGCCGCGGACCGCGCGGGCCGCGGTCGTCAGCCGCATCAAGATCGTCTCAGGGCTCGACATCGCTGAGCGCCGCCGACCGCAGGATGGTCGAGCCAAGCTCACGGTCGACGGGATGATCGTCGAGGCCCGTATCTCGACGCTGCCCACCCTGCACGGCGAGAAGGTCGTCATCCGGCTGCTGCCCCGCGCCGAGAACGTCCCGCTGCTCACCAAGACCGGCCTGACTCCCCAGCAGCAGGAGAGCCTCGGCAACGCCCTCGTCCAGGCCCAGGGTTTGATCCTCATCACCGGCCCGACCGGCTCCGGCAAGACCAACACCCTGTACGCCGCCATCCAGCAGGTCAGCACCCCCGACCGCAACATCGTGACGCTCGAGGACCCCATCGAAGTGCAGGTCGCCGGCATCACCCAGGTGCAGGTGCACGAACGCTCCGGGTTGACGTTCGCCCGCGGCCTGCGCTCGATCCTGCGCCAGGACCCGGACATCGTGCTCGTCGGTGAGGTGCGCGACCAGGAGACAGCCGAGCTCGCCCTGCAGGCGTCACTCACCGGCCACCTGGTCCTCACGACGCTGCACACCAACGATGCGGTCAGTGCGATCACCCGGCTGGTCGACATGGGGGTCGAGCCCTTCCTGGTCGCCTCCTCGCTCAGCCTGGTGGTCGCCCAGCGACTGGTCCGCCGCCCCTGCTCCTCCTGCGTCGGCACGTATGCGCCGGCTCCGAGGACACTCACGCTCTTGGGAGTGACCGAGGCGGACCTGGTCGGCGCCACCCCGATGCGCGGCAAGGGTTGTTCGGAGTGCGGTGGCACCGGCTATCGCGGGCGCGTCGGCATCTTCGAGGTGCTTCCGGTTACCGCCGCCCTGCGCCGGGTGCTGCTGTCCTCACCGACCGAAGCGGCCATCGGCGCAGCTGCGCGCGAGCACGGGATGACGACCCTGCGAGCGTCCGCGCTTGCCGCTGCCCACCGCGGCGAGACCACCTACGAGGAGGTGCTGCGGGCGACCCACGTCGACAGCATCTCGGGTCCCGTCTGCCCGGCCTGCTCCCGGGCACTCGCCGACGACATGGTGTGCTGCCCCTGGGACGGCACGCCGGTGTCGCGTGGTCACTGCACCTCGTGCGACCGGGCGCTCGACGGCGAGTGGGTCACCTGCCCCTACTGCCGCACCGCCATCGAGGGCGCCGAGCGGCGCCCCCCTGCGCCCGACGACGTTTCCGGCCGGCTGCCCCGCTTGCTGGTCGTCGAGGACGACCCGAGCGTCTGCGCCTTCATCGAGGCGGCCCTCGCCGGCTCGGCAGAGGTCGTTTCTGCCTACGACGCCGACGCCGGTCTTGCCAAGATCGGCGCGGAAGACTTCGACGCGATCCTCGTCGACAACGGCCTACCGGACCTGTCGGGTGTCGAGTTCATTCGGCTGCTGCGGGCCGACCCGCGGACGCTGAACATCCCGCTGGTGCTGTTCACCGGCACCGACTCCGCAGAGGTCGAGATGGCTGCCCGGCGGGCGGGTGCGGACGACTACCTGGCCAAACCGGTAGAACCGCTGCTGCTCGAAGAACGATTGCTCGGGCTCATCCGTCGCGAGGTCCGCCGGCATGACACGGCCACCGACTACCACGCTGGCCCAGGTGGCGACCGGCGCAAGCGCCGGTAACCGGAGGGCCCGTAGGCTGGCGGGGTCTCCCACCCCCGAAGGAACCCTGTGTCTGACGCGCTACTGGCCGCTCTCTCGACCGTGCAGGACCCGGAGATCCGGCGTCCGCTCACCGAGCTCGGCATGGTCAAGTCGGCCGAGGTCGATGCCACCGGCACCGCCCGCGTCGCGATCTGGCTGACCGTCGCCGGGTGCCCGATGAAGGAAACTCTGACCCGCGACATCACGGCAGCCGCGTTGCGGGTCGAGGGCGTGACGGACGTGGTCGTCGAGCTCGATGTCATGAGCAGCGAGCAGCGCCAGGGGCTGCAGACGCTGCTCCGCGGCGATGCCCCCACCCGCGAGATCCCGTTCGCCCAGCCGGGTTCACTCACCCGCGTCTACGCCGTCGCGTCCGGCAAGGGCGGAGTCGGCAAGTCCAGCGTCACCGTCAACCTCGCGGCGTCGATGGCCGCCAAGGGCATGGCCGTCGGTGTCCTTGACGCCGACATCTACGGCTTCTCGGTGCCGCGGATGCTGGGTGTCGAGCACCGCCCGACCCAGGTCGAGCAGATGATCATGCCGCCGTCGGCCCATGGCGTGAAGGTCATCTCCATCGGCATGTTCACCAAGGACAACACCCCGGTCGTGTGGCGCGGCCCGATGTTGCACCGCGCCCTGCAGCAGTTCCTGGCCGACGTCTACTGGGGCGACCTCGACGTCCTGCTCATGGACCTGCCGCCCGGCACCGGCGACGTCGCGATCTCCGTGGCGCAGCTGGTCCCGAGCGCTGAGATCCTGGTGGTCACGACCCCCCAGCTCGCCGCCAAGGAGGTCGCCGAACGAGCGGGATCGATCGCGCTGCAGACCCACCAGCGCATCGCCGGCGTGGTCGAGAACATGAGCTACCTGCCCTGCCCGCACTGCGGTGACCGCATCGAGGTGTTCGGGTCGGGTGGCGGCGAGTCGGTAGCGCAGTCGCTCTCCCAGCGACTCGGCGCGGACGTCCCGCTGCTCGGCCAGGTGCCGATCGACCTCCGACTGCGGGAGGGCGGCGACAACGGCACCCCGCTGGTGCTCGCCGACCCCGATGCCGTCGCGAGCAAGGAGCTCATCAAGATCACCGAGGCGCTGGTCGGCAAGCCTCGCGGTCTCGCCGGCCTGTCCCTCGGCCTGACGCCAGCCAAGCGCTAGGTCGTCTCGGGGTCCCACGGCGCCGGCTCGCCCTGGGCGAGCGCTCGTTGGCGGCGCGGTCCCTGGTCCAGGTCGTCCGGGTCGTCCTCGAACAGGTGCTTGCGGACGAAGGTCTTCGGGTGCAGGGACGCCAGGTCGAGGTCGCCGACCTCCGGACCGAGCTCGGTCTTGAGGTCGTCGGTCAGGCCCTTGAGGGTCTTGCGCAGGTTGCGCAGCAGCTTGCCGGCGTCGGCCGCGACTCCTGGCAGTCGCTCCGGCCCGAACACGAACAGCGCGATCACCGCAACGACGATCAGCTCGGCGAAGCCGAGATCACCAAAGGGCACCCCCTCAGCGTACGGCGATGCCGGCCTCGCCCATGGGCGTGGCCGATCAGTCAGCCGGCCGCCACCCCCGGGTCACCCGGCGTTATTCTCCTGCAGCTGCACCTGCGCAGTGCGGGTCTGCCCGGCCCGGACGTAGGTGACCTCGACGTTCTCCCCCACCTTGTTCTCCCGGATGGCGATGATGAGCTCGTCGACGCTGCGCACCTCGGTGCCCTCGAGCTTCACGATGAGGTCGCCGGGCTGCAGCCCGGCCCGCTCGGCCGCTCCCCCGCGCACCAGCCGGCTGATCCGCGCGCCCCGCTTGTCGCCGGCGCCGCTGACCGTCGCTGCCTCGATGCCGATCGCCGGGTGAGTGGCCTTACCCGTGCGGATGATCTCCTCCGC
>JBKKBU010000329.1:0-9317 GCA_046713755.1 Mycobacteriales bacterium | reverse complement strand
TGCGCGAGCGCCCGGCCCGCGCGGGGCGGGGCGTCGCGCGCCCCGACCGGGCCGCGACTCGACACCCCCATCAGGGCCCGTTCCGCCGCGCGCTGGACATCAAGGTCCAGCGTGGTCCGCACCCCCTCCGGCGCTTTCGCGGGGAACTCCTTGACCACCACGACGTCCTGGCCGGTCGCGACGTCGCGGACCACGACCTTGGTTCCGGAACGGCCGTCGAGCCGATCCACCAGGACCCGCTGCAACCCGCTGCCCGGCCGGCCAACGACGTTGGCTGTCAGGTCCGCACTGCCCGACAGCGGCCGACCCTTGCGGTCCAGGACCTGGCCCCGACCAGCAGGGGTGCCTCGCAACTCCAGGCGCTGACCGTTACGTAGATCGGGATGCACCGTGTGGCTGCGGAACACCACCTTCCACCTGCCCACCGCCCGAGCGACCTCGACCTCACTGGCGAAGCTGATGTCCCCCAGGCCCCGCAGCGACATCGTGGCTGTGAAAGACAGCGCTGCGCCCTGAGCATCGAGCGCGCCAGGGACCGTCACGACCTTCGTCGTCTTCAGCCGAGCATCCAGCGCCCGGTAGGTCCCCGCCGGGTCGTCGACACCAGCGGTCAACGTGTTCATGTCCGCGTAGCGGCGTTGCTCCCACGCGCGCAGGAAGTCGACCGCCACCTGCGTCGCCGCTGCCCGATCCGCGACCCGCTGCTTAGCTGCCCGGTCCTTCAAGTACGCCACCGAACCCGCCGCCGTGGCCAGCACCGTCACGGCAACTGCCGACCACACGAGCCACCTGCGCACGCCCCATCATGCCCACCGCGCGACAACAGCGAAAGGGAGGTCCGCGTCGCCGGCCCGTCATCGCGGCGCCCAGCGGAAGCGCTTCGCGGCGATGACCGCACCCGCGGTGCCCCACAGGGCCACGACGGCGAGGTGCGGGTAAGGGTCGGCTGAGCTGGCCCCTGTCGTGGCCAGTGCGGCGTTGAACAGGTGACTGACCGTCGTTCCTGCGGGCGTCGGCTCGGGGCCGCACGGCGCTGCTGAAACCTCGATTTCGTGGCGGGCGTCGCGCTGCGCGGCCGACCCGCATGGGCGGCGGAACTCCTGCCAGCGGGCGCGGCTGAGCGGGATGGCTACGCAGGGTCGTCGAGTGTGCCCGTGTTCACGAGCCGGTCGGCGATGTCCCGTAGCTTCACGTTGTTGCACTGGCTGACCTTCGACAGCATTGCGAAGGCCTGGTATGCGGTCACGTGGTGGCGTTCCATCAGGATGCCTTGGGCCTGGCCGATCAGGTTGCGGGTCGTGACGGTGTTCATCAGGCCGGAGCGGTCGCGTGCTCCCATGTAGGCGGTGGCGGCATGCGCGGCGAAAAGTAGCCCGACGTGCTCGGATTCGTCGGTGAAAGCTCCCGCCGTTCGGGAGTAGAGGTTCAGGGCGCCGATGTCGTCGCCTTCGACGTAGAGCTGGATGGAGAGCATCCCAGCCGCACCGGCCTCTAGGGCGCGCTGGGTGAACAGGGGCCAGCGGGTCTCGGTGGCCATGTCGGTGACCCGGACAGTGATCTGCTTGTAGGCCGCGTCTAGGCATGGTCCCTGACCGGTCTCGGCCTGAAGGGCGTCGACGATGCGCGGTAGCTCCCCTGATGCTGCTTCTGAGGTGACGGTTCGGCGCCCCAAGACGACACTGATCGATCCCTCGTCACAGCCGGGGATGAGCTGCACGGCGGCGCGTACGACGTCGGTGAGCAGGATTTGTGGGTCGTCTTGTTGTTGAAGGGTTCGGGCAAGGTCGCTGAACTGGACGGCGAGTGCGTCCTGGCCGTTGTAGCCACCGGTGTCCTGCACCGACGGCTCGCCCCGGGTGGGGATGTCATCGCCTAACGAATCCTTTGGCTGCATGGCTATTGCTCTCAAGGGGTCGGCTGGGTGGTTGTTCGACTTGGACGTGAGCCTGCCAGAGTTTCGAGTCATTCGTGCCGCTTCGGTACTCGGTCGCCAACGGTGAATCAGTCGGCGCGCCCTCCACACCGTCCACGGTTTCTCCTCGGGCGCGAGAGAGCTTTCGCAAAAGCTCCTCCCGCGGGGAGGGGGGCGCTAAACTGCTGACAGGGGTCAGCGCCGCCAGTCGAGCGGCGAGGAAGCCCTTTTGCTCCAGAGAACGGGCAATGCAACGGTGGGACAGCCCCCGGAGGCATGCCTTGGTGCGCCACAGTTCACTCGGAGCGGGGTCGTTCGCGCCTGCCGTGACCCTTGAGGGTGCCGGTATGGACCGTGATCGTCTCAATGGCCTGGTGTCAGTACTGAGTGAGTTCGCCAGTACGGTTCTCACCGACTTCTCGCTGCAGGCCATCCTGGATCATCTGGTGGAGCGGGTCGTCGAGCTTCTACCGGTCACCGCGGCCGGCGTCACGCTGATCTCCTCTGACCTGACTCCGCATCACGTGGCGGCGTCGAACGAGGCTGCTTTGCGGTTCGAGCAGTTGCAGACCGAGTTGGGGCAAGGACCGTGTGTAGCGGCCTACGCGTCGAGCAAGCCCGTCGCGGTGCCAGATCTTGCCCGTGCCAACGGCTTTCCCGACTTCGGCCCGGCGGCGGCTGAGGCGGGCATGGCGGCGGTGTTCGCCTTCCCACTTCGCCACGCCGGGGGCTGCCTAGGTGCCCTGGACCTGTACCGGAGCACTACCGGCGCACTCGCCCCCGAGGATCTCGCAGTGGCACAGACGCTGGCGGACGTGACGACGTCCTACCTGCTGAACGCCCAGACCCGTGAACGGGCGCTCCAGGCTGCGGACCGGTTCCGAGACAGCGCGCTGCACGACCCGCTAACGGGCCTTCCCAACCGGGTGCTGCTTCAGGAACGGCTCGACCACGCGGCGTTGCGGGCGTCGCGGACCGGCAAGACCACAGCGGTGCTGTTCGCGGACCTCGACGGGTTCAAGCTGATCAACGACACCTACGGGCATGCCGTTGGCGATCAGCTGCTGGCCGCCGTCGCTTCCAGGCTGTCCGCGCTGGTTCGGCCCGGCGACACCCTGGCCAGGGTCTCCGGCGACGAGTTCGTCTTCCTGTGCGAAGACCTCGCCTACGCCTCCGACGTCGAGCTGCTCACCACACGGATCGAGGCAGCCTTTGCGGAACCGTTCGAGCTGCACGACCTCGCACTCACCGCCAGTGCGAGCGTGGGCGCGGCCTTCTCCGGCCCCGGGGAGGCCGTGACGAACCAGCTGGTGCTGGACGCGGACACCGCGATGTACCAAGCGAAGCGCAGAGCCTCCTCCAATCTGATCGTCGACTTGACGAGCGTCCATTCGGTCCGAGAGCACCACGAGCTTCAGAGCGCCCTCAGCGCAGCCTTGTTACGCGGCGAGCTGGACATCGTCTACCAGCCCATCGTGCGCACCGCCGACGGGCTCCTGAATGGTGTCGAGGCTCTGTTGCGTTGGCCAAATCCGGCCCAAGGCACTGCCTCAGCCGCGAGCGCACTCGACATCGCGGAGCAGAACGGGCTGCTTGTCGACGTCGGTGCGTGGATCCTGGACCGAGCCTGCAGAGACCACGTGAACTGGGTCGCCGGCCACCGCGAGCGACAGCTCGACCTGTCGGTGAACATCTCTGCCCTGCAGCTCACGGCGCCGGGCTTCTGCGCCATGGTCGCCTCGGTACTCGACGCGACCGACATGGACCCGACTGCACTGGTTTTGGAGATGGGTGAACGGATCTTCCTCGAGGACAGCCGCCGGGCGACCAGCGTGCTCGCCGACCTCAAGTCGCTGGGAATTCGGCTGGCCTTGGACAATTTCGGCAAGGACCACTGCTCGCTGAACCAGCTGCGACGACTCCCCCTGGACATCATCAAGATCGACAAGAGCCTCGTTGCCGACATCGGGCAAAACAACGCCGCGTCCATCATCGTGGGGGCCGTCACACAGCTGGCGCGAGGACTCGGTATGACGGTGACGGCCGAGGGCGTCGAGACCGAACTACAGCATCACGAGGCGGCCGGCCTCGGGTGCGAACTCGGTCAAGGCTTCCACTACGGTCGGCCCGTTGGTGGCCCTGACGTCTCGAGCCTGCTCAACACCTCCGTCGATGGTCCAGTGCGAGACGGGCCGGGGCAGCGCGACAGACGAGGCCAGCAAAACGAGGCCATGCAGTCTGCTGGGATCGGGTCAGCAACACCCAAGGAACCACTGAGCACCGCTGACGCCAGCGGGGCAAGCGGGGCAAGCGTTGTCTAGCCAGTCGGTTGGCCTGCCATGGCTTGATGATCGCGATCGGGCTACGAGCCTGGCCCCGGGAGTGCAGCGGTTCGATGCGCCAATGCTGAAGGTCAGCGGAGGGGCCGGTTGATGGCGTATGTGCTGCGGCAGCCCGCAAGGCTTGTGGCCTTGGCCTTGATGTTCTTCCCTGCCGGCGGCCAACGCGCGGCACGCCGGAACGCTGCGAACTCAATCGAGGACGATGAGGGCCGAGCCCGATCACGAGCGCAGTCCGGGGCTGCGATTGAGGCGGCCGCGCAAGGTTCGGCCTGGCAACGATGAGCGGCGGCCGCACTTGGGCCCAGCGGACCATCACGGTGACCGCGACAGGACACACGACAGGTGGTTCACCAGCGCACTGTCAAACACAAGCCTTCCGTCGGCTGACACCCCGACCCGTGCTCGCGCGCCACGAAAGGCGGCACAGCATGAGCATTTCGCATCATCCGCGGGACTGCGATGAGCAGGCGGGTGTCCCTGTCGCGCCGGGCCATCCAGGCGACCACTGGAGAACCGCCCTCGTGGCCCGGGGCCTTCCCGTGGTCGGGGGCCGGTGGACGGAGTTCTCCGCGAGTTGTTTGGACACGGGGGCGCGCACCAGGGTCGCCCGGGTACGTCGCGTCACTGCGCAGGCCAGCGACGACGTGAGCCAGGCCGAGGACGTCTGCGTCGAAGTAGAAGCGGACGACCGCCGGCTTGGCGCGGCTCACGCGACGTGCTGCCTCGCCTGCGCCCGTCGTGGCTTCTCATACGCGAGCGCCCAGGCAACATCGCGCGGCGTCAGGCCGTAGACCTCGGCGATCTCGTCGTCGTCCTCGCCGTCCTCGGAGTGCTCCCAGATCACTTCGGTGCTGATTCCGCCGACGGCTGGTCGGCCGAAGCGGATGGTGGGATCGATGAGGACGGTCGAGTCTTGATCGTCGTGCGGGCGCCATCCGGTGGCGATCACTCCCTCCCAGCGGGCGCGGCGCAGGAAGGAGTCGGACGCCGGGGTCAGCAGCAGCTGCCCACCGGTGACCGTCACGAGGCAGAACTCGCCGGGCAGCCCGGCAGCGTCCTGTGCTTCGAGCACGAGTGCCTTGCCGCTGGCGTAGGGCCGCTGGTCGGCCAGCGGGTAGGGGACGTCGAAGCGCTGGCGGAGCAGGTCGATGAAGACCCGCAACTCAGGCAGGGGGACCTTGAGCTCCCGGCGGTACTGACGCAGCAGCCCGGCCTCGACGAACTCCGCCCAGGTAACGGCGGCGCCGGCCCCCTTGGGCTCCTGCCGGATCACGGGCAGGTGGACCTTGCCGGCCCGCCCGACCTTGCCTTCGAGCCAGTAGTGCAGGGTGCTCGGGGCAACATTCAGCAGCCGGGCCGCTTCGGCCTCGGCGTACATCTCGCGCCGATGGCCAACCCCCGCCGGCTCGAGCACAGCCGCGGCACGTCCTGGGAGATCACCTACCGCGTCAACGGGCAGATGGCTCGGCGGCGTTACGCCACGAAGCAGCAGGCGGTCGACGCGCTGGCGAAGATCCGCGTCTACATCGCCCGTGGGATGGGACTGCTGCCCGTCGACGCGAAGATCACGATGGCCCAGTACAGCGAGCAGTGGCTGTCGACGCTTCAGGTCCGACCGTCGACGCGAGCGAACTACGTCAGCTACCTGCGCAACCACGTCGTACCTGCTCTCGGGCACCGGCCGCTGTCGTCGCTGCGGCGCAGCGACGTGGCCGCGTTCGTCGTGGTCCTGGTCGATAAGGGCTTGAAGCCCAGCACCGTGCGGCACTGCTACAACGTCGTGGCGATGGTGCTGCGGTCGGCGTGCTACGACCGGGTGCTGAACGTCAGTCCCTGTTACAAGATCAAGCTGCCGCAGTCGACCGGGCGGACGCTGCCGGTCTTCACTCCCGACCAGGTGCGGCTGCTGCTCGATGCCGCGTACGACGCGGACCGGGCGGTGATCGCGACCGCGGTCGGCACCGGGATGCGGCAGGGCGAGACGCTCGGGTTGCGGCTGGCGCACCTGAACCTGCTGCGCCGCGAGCTCGCCGTGGAGGAGCAGGCGATGAGCCCGTCGGGCGGACAGCCGTACATCACGACCGACCTCAAGACGGCCGCCAGCCGGCGGGTCCTCCCCCTGCCGGAGTTCGTCATCCACGCGGTCGCGCGCCACCTCGAGGTCTATGGCCCAGGCGAGAACGGCGTCGTGTTCTCCAACCGCCGTGGTCAGATCTGGCGCCGCGGCAGCTTCAACGAATCAGTGTGGAAGCCGACCCTGCGCCGAGCCGGCCTTGAAGGGGGTTTCGGGTTCCACGCCCTGCGGCACACCTACGCCTCGGGACTGATCTCCGAGAACGTCCACCCGCGAGTCATCCAGGCCCGCCTCGGCCACAAGTCGATCGTCGAGACGATGGACACCTACGGACACCTGTTCCCGGACGCTCGCAAAGAGACCACCGACGCTCTCGACCGGGTTTTCGGCCTAGCCATCAAGCGCGGCTAGCGGCCCCTCCTTGGGTCGCTGCGAGGAAGGACAGTCGTTATGCGTTGGTCAGTTGCGAGACCCGTTGCGGGCTGACGCCGAGTACTGCGGCGATGTCGCGCCCGGTGAGGCCCTTGTCCTTGAGCCGACGGGCGACCTTGCGAGATTCCTCGGCGGCTGCCTTCTGCGCCTCGGCCGCTTCGGTGACATGCCGGCGGGCAAGCTGCACGAGCTCATCGAGATCGTCGCCGATCTCGATCTCCAGGTTCACGGAGTAGCTGCCGGACTTGTCCCCGGTCATGATGCGGATGTAGTCCACCACCATCTGGTGGGCGTCCATGAGGCCATGGGACTGCGTCACGCCCACGCCCGGGATATGGAGCTCCCAGCCCTTGTCCCAGCGGACGACCCGAACCGTGTAGGTCTTCACTGAAGCCACCCCTTCGGCAGGCACGCGAGTTGATCGATGAGGTTCCGGATCACTCCGGGGGAAATGGTGGTGTGGCGCGGGACCGCGCCGATGTGCCTGCCACAGGGGCAGCCCCACTTGTCGTGCGAGCCGTCTTGGGAGACGAGGGTGCAGCCCGCCTTGCGGAGCGCCTTCTCCACGAGTCGGAGTGCCATCGGCTTCATGAGGATATCTCTAGTCCCCCTAGATGCAACTCGTCAAGGGGGACTAGATGACTTGTGAATGACGCCTTGCGCGTTTGGGCGCAGAGCACGCCGGCGCTCAGCGGCTGAGGAACGGCACATGGCCGCTCTCTCACCCGGAGGCTTGCGGCTATGCGCCGAGTAGCGGCTGAACGGGGTCCGGCGCATCGGCGAACACGGCAGCAAGGGCCATCAGAGCAGCTGCGGCCATCAGCAGAAGCATGAACGGCGTGAAGAACATCAACAGCGCAGCAGGCGCCATCAGCACGACTACGGCCCACCGTGCAGGCGCACGCAGTCGCGCCAGCGGTGTCAGGAGCAAAGCGAAGACGGCTACGAGACCGGGCACCGCCAGCCACGCGACAAAGGCCAGGCCGTGGCTTTCGTAGTTCGACGCTGCGGAGGAGCAGGCGCTGCTCGTCGTCGCGACGGCGCCTCCTCCGACGACCTGGCTCGTGGAGACGCAACTGGTCGAGAGCGACCCGAACGCGAGCCACGCACCTGAAGCGAACAGGAGCGCCGCCGACGCTGCGCCGAGCGCCAGGCCACGCCTGCTTGCCTGTCTCGCCACGGCGAGCCCCCGCTCTCTCAATACGGGGTTCGACATCGCAGCCTCGCCACCTGCGGTGAACGGCGCTTCCTCACGGTCCGCGATTACCGGCATATCTGGACCTACTCGCGGTAGTCCTCGAACTCCCACAGCCCGAGCCGGGCCACCTTCTCAGCTACGTCGTGCCACGTCGAACCGCTCACGTTCTCGACGCGACGAGTCAGAAACGAGCGCAACCCCTCTTCGGAGTAGCCGTCGAGCGTCGTAATGACGGTATGGCGTCCATCCACGAACCCTTCGTCGGCGCAACGCCCCGCGAGCCACTCCGGAGAACACACCTGCACGTCGAACGACTCTTCGCCGGGGCCATCACTTGGTCCGACGTAGAGCCGAGCAAGTAACGCGAACTCGACCGGGTCGGCTGGCAGCTCTCGCGGACTCGGGGCGAGGTGAAGGCTCCGAACCACAGCGTGCACCCGACCGAGGGTAGTGCCGGGCGCCCTGTGGAGAGCGGCACGTATCTGGTTCGCACGTCGATTATTGGCGGCGTCACCGAGTACACGGCTGAGCTGCAGTTGGTCACTGCGCGCGCGAAGTAGCGGTAGGCGCGATCACCGCGGCGGCCGCCCTGGCGGATTGACGCCAACCGACCCACTGGAGAGGTCTGCCGCTGCCGGGAACGGCTCCCCTCTGGGCAGACCACGCTGACGCAGCCACTCGGCATGGCTGAGGAGCCGCTCCTGGTCGTCCTGAAAATAGGTGGACCAGTCCGACCGCAGGTCCGTCCACTGTGCGGGCTGCCCCGCCTCGCCGTCACAAGCCGTTTCGCTCACAACAGCGGCGTACGACAGGGCGAGCGTGGGAGACCACTGAGCGTGGAACCGACGGACGGCGGCAGCCGCCGGTGTCAGACCAGGCTGCACGCGAAGCCCGGTTTCCTCCTGCAACTCGCGACACGCGGCATCCCGTGGATGCTCGCCTGGGTCCACCTTGCCGCCGGGAGGAACCCATCCGCGCCAACGGTGATTGACGAGAAGCACCTTCCGGAAGTCGGGCGTGAAGACCCACACGTCGGCGGCCACCGGAGTGTCGGAGGAAGGCAGGGAGGTAGCGAGCCAGTCAGTGACGTCGTCGTACTGCGAGCGCGCCTCCTTCGCCTCCGCAATCGCCAGACTCCACGACCTGGCCTGCGCGCTCATGCAGCGGACCCTACTGGCGGCCACCGACCCGTGTGTAAGGCCGCCTGCGCCCTTGTCGCGGACCGTGAGGAAGGCCGGATAGCCCGGGAAGGCGATCAAAGTCCGGGGGCCCGGTGTGCGGCCAGGAAGGCGTCGACCTGGCCGTGGGCCTCCCGCTTGATCTCTCGGTACAGCTCGTCGTCGGTGCCGTGGACCGCGT
>JBKKBU010000328.1:0-2955 GCA_046713755.1 Mycobacteriales bacterium | reverse complement strand
GGGCCGGCCGGGCGGGCGGACTCGGAGCTCCCTGACTCCGTGCATCTGGCAACCTGGCCGAAGATCGACGCTGCGCTCGTCGACACCGCTCTGGTGGAGCAGGTGGCGCTCGTGCGGCGCCTGGTGGACCTCGGGCGGACAGCTCGCGCAGAGTCGAAGCTGAAGACTCGCCAGCCCCTCGGGCGGGCTCTGGTGTCAGCCATCGGCTGGGAGCAGCTCCCTGCGGAGCTGCGCGCGCTCGTCGCGGCTGAGCTCAACGTCGTCAGTCTCGAGGGCCTGTCCGGCGACCTCGTCGACGTCACCGTCAAAGCCAACTTCCGGGCCCTCGGTGCTCGCTTCGGCAAGGGTGTGCAGGACGTCGCCAAGGCGATTGCCGCCGCGGATCCTGCCGCGCTCGCCGCCGCGCTGAAGAACGGCAGTGCGACGGTCGACGTCGACGGCTCCCCCGTGACGCTGACGAGCGACGAGGTCGTCGTGACCGAGACCCCACGCGAGGGGTGGGCGGTCGCGTCGGGCCAAGGCGAGACGGTGGCGCTCGACCTCACGATCACGCCTGCGCTGCGACGGGCCGGCCTGGTCCGGGACGTCGTACGGCTGGTCCAGGACGCCCGCAAGCAGACCGGGCTCGACGTGAGCGACCGCATCGAGCTGTGGTGGTCGGCGACCGGCGAGCTGGCCGCCGCCCTCGAGGAGCACGCGAGCAAGCTCGGCGAGGAAGTGCTGGCCACGTCGGTCCTGCCCGGGCCGCCAACGGCTGCACTGAAGCCGCACGAGGATCCCGACCTGGGCCTGCTGTTCTGGCTCCGTCTTGCCGGGGGCTAACCCGAACGGGTGACCCGGGCGGGCATCCGGCGCAGATTCACCCGGATGGCCTCGTCAGATCGGGCCCCGCCCGATCCGATGCTTCCTGCGACTGATCCAGTCGGAGCAGCGAAGACTCAGCCAGGAGGCCCCCGGTGACCGTGCACACCATCGAGCTCGACCCGCAGCCGGTCCACCGCAGCTTCCGCCTCACCCGGCCGGGCGCACCCACCGCCCTGGCGAGCCAGGTCCGGCCCGCCATGGTCCTTCCGGAGCGCGAGGGCCGGGCCCTCATCACGGCGGCCAGCCGCGAGGACGTCTCCTCGGGTGGCTGCTTCTCCGCCGGCCCCGCTGGCATCCAGGTCTGGAGCGGCGAGTGGAACGGCCTCGGCGGCAGCAAGGGCAGCGCCGCCCACCACGGGTCGGTGGACTGGAGCTACGACACGCCCGTCCGGCACTACATCACCATCTACCGGGTGCTCGTGACAGCGGCCGGCGTCGAGGCCGGTGAGACGACCACCACCATCCTGGCCCGCGTGCTGGGCCTTGCCGGCCTGACACTGGCCGGCGACCGCGTCACCTTGCCGGTGCCGCCCCCGCGCGACCCCTTCCGGTCAGTGGACCTCGTCGCCCGCTCGGCCCAGGAGCAGGAGCTGCTGCGCTAGCCGTATCCACCATGGCAGCACGAGGCCGGCCCCCGCTGTGCGGAGGCCGGCCTCGTCGTACGTCGGGGGCGTTTTGTCAGGGCTTGCAGACGCCGCAGGCGTCGTAGCCCTGCCTGGTGGCCTGGGCCTTGGTGAGCTCCTCAGCGCCAGCCACGCCGCGGACGTAGCGACAGTCCGAGGTGTGGAACTTGCCCCGGTCCGGGATGACGACGACCGTGCCGGCCTTCTTCGCCGGCGCAGCGGCCTTCTTGGCCGGTGACGCCACCTTCGCGGCCGCAGCCTTCGCGGGCGCTGCTTTCGCGGGCGCAGCCGACTTGGCCGGAGCGGCCGACGTGACGGCCTTGGCTGGCTTGGTCGCGACCTTGGCAGGCGCCGGCTTCGTAGCCGGCTTCGTGGCCGGCTTCGCGGCGGGCTTGGGAGCGGGCTTGGGAGCGGGCTTGGGAGCACGCTGCGTGGCGGGTGCGGTCCGAACGGCCCGGGTCACCGGTGCTGCCAGGACCGGCACGTCTTCGACGTCGACCTCGCCGTCAACCGCGACGTCGTCGCCATCGGAGGCGTCGGCAGGGGGCTGGAGGTGCGCATCGGGCTTGCAGACCCCGCAGGGCGTGAAGCCCTCATCGCGCGCATCCCGCACGTCGACCTCCTCGGCGTCCTTGCCTGCGAGGTAGCGACATCCGGCGACGTGGTAGCGCGGGCGGTCGGCAACGATGAGCACCGTGCCCTCGCTGACCTCCTCGCCGTCGCTGTCGGCGACCGGTGCCAGCTCGCGACCAGGCGCCGCGATGATCCTGGCGCCAGCGGTATCACCAGCCGGTGCCTTCTGCAGCGACACCGAGTCCGCGGTGGCGCTCTCGGGGGCAGCGCCCTCGGCAGCCACCTCTCCCCTGCGCTGGAAGATGCCGATGAGCAGGAATACGAACGCCGCACCGCTGACGGCGATGGAGGCGTAGACGAAGTCGAGATCGGTCTGGAACAGGCCGATCACGAGCAGGACAAGGGCGACGGCGACGAACGCCCCGCTGATCACGATCACAGGTTGAGTCCCTCTGGCAGATTCAGCACGACTGGTGCTGGGGTCGCGGGCATCGTAGCGGCGGGCGGTTCATGGCCGGAGAGGGCGGGCGTCACTTCTCGTCTCCCGGCTCGGGTCCGTCATCGACCTGCTCGACGAAGCCGGTCGGCGGGACGACCGTGAAGGGGCCCACCTGCTCGGCGCCCGACGACGTCGACAGCGGCGGGACGGCCCGCAACGGCTGACCTTCCACGCGGGGGGGCACCAGGTTGGCGATCGCCCGAGCCGCCTCGTCGAGTGCGCTGCCGTCACCACGGTCGTCGTGCTCGTCGTCAGGGCTGGCATCAGGGCCGGTGCCAGCAACAGTGGACGGCGCCAGCGGCACCGGCTGAGCAACGGCGGGCGGCGCCGAGAACGGCCGCGGCGGCGCCCCCGGCGGCGCGATGGGTGCAGGCCCGCTCGCTGGCGGCGCACCGG
>JBKKBU010000327.1:0-9032 GCA_046713755.1 Mycobacteriales bacterium | reverse complement strand
GCCGACTGCTCGTAGCCGTCGCCCACCATCCCCGGGGACGAGGACTCCACCATGGTGCCGTCGGCGTCCGTGCAGTCGGGGGCAGCCGGCGCGGCGAAGCAGACCCGGCTGCTGCGGGCCTGCCGGGCCGTCGACCGGGCGTGCTCCACCAGCACGGCGCCGCCGTCGGGGCGCAGGGTGACCGGCGCCCGGAAGTCGGTGCGTCCGGGGGCGCCCGCTCGCAGGTCGGTCAGGCGGGCGACGGCCCGGCTCGGACCGCCGGGAGCGAAGCGCTTGGCGAAACCACCGGTGGCTGGGATCTCGACGCGGCTGGCGCCATCAGTGATGAGGGAGAGCCGGTAGCGACCGCGCGGCAGCGTCACTTCCCGGGTGACGGCGATCGCCGGCGGGGCCGGGTTGGCATCCACCAGCCAGCGCTGGACGTTGATCGTCGCGGTGAGGAGCACCCCGGCAGCGTCGTGGACCGCCAGCCCCGCATAGCTGCCGGAGGTGGTGAACCGGAGCAGGTGCGGGTCCAGGCGGGCCGGCTTGGTCAGCACGACGTCGACCGCGGCGGTCCGACTGCCGGTGAGGACGAGGACGGAAGGGGCGGCGTGCGCCACCGGCGTCAGGGCGGCGACCAGCGCGAAGAGCAGCGCCCCCGCCCATCGCTTCATGTCGCAGTGTTCGACGACGCCGCCGGTTTGGCCTGCCCTAACTCCGGATGAGGGCGAGGACGTGGTCGCGGACCTTCGCGAGGGTGGGCTCGTCCGGCGCCTCGACGTTGAGCCGGAGCAGCGGCTCGGTGTTGGAGGCCCGTACGTTGAACCACCAACCGTCCGGGCTCGACACGGTGAGCCCATCGAGCTCGTCGAGCTCCATCCCGGCGTACTCGGCCTTGATCTGCGCGACCTTGCCGGCCTGGTCGGCGACCGTGGAGTTGATCTCGCCGCTGACGGCGTAGCGGTCGTAGGTCGTCAGCAGTGCCGACAACGGGCCGTCCTGACCGCCGAGCGCGGCGAGGGTGTGGAGCGCGGCGAGCATGCCGGAGTCGGCGTTCCAGAACTCGCGGAAGTAGAAGTGGCCGGAGTGCTCGCCGCCGAACACCGCGCCGGTGCGGGCCATCTCGGCCTTGATGAAGGAGTGCCCGACGCGGGTGCGGACGGGCGTGCCGCCGTTCTCCCGGACGACCTCGGGCACCGACCGGCTGGTGATGAGGTTGTGGATCACCGTCGACCCGGGCACCCGGGCCAGCTCGCGCTCAGCGATGAGAGCGGTCAGCGTGGACGGGCTGACGACCTCGCCGCGCTCGTCCACCACGAAGCAGCGGTCGGCGTCGCCGTCGAAGGCCAGCCCCAGGTCGGCTCCGGTCTCGCGGACCTTCGCCTGCAGGTCGACCAGGTTGGCCGGCTCGATCGGGTTCGCCTCGTGGTTGGGGAAGCTGCCGTCGAGCTCGAAGTACATCTCGGTCACCTCGAGCGGCAGCCCCTCGAAGGTCACCGGCACGGTCAAGCCGCCCATGCCGTTGCCCGCGTCCACGACGACCTTGAGGGGGCGGATGCCCTCGAGGCCGGGCACGAGCGACTTGACGTACGCCGCGTAGCCGCTGAGCAGATCGCGCTGCTCCACGGTGCCGGGCTTCTCCACCGGATCCGGGAGGCCGTCGGTCAGGTAGCGCTCGGCGTCCTCGCGCAGCTGCCGCAGGCCGGTGTCCTGGCCGACCGGTGCAGCCCCGGCGAGGCAGAGCTTGATCCCGTTGTACTTCGCGGGGTTGTGGCTCGCCGTGAAGACCGCACCGGGGATGTCGAGGGTCCCGGCGGCGTAGTAGAGCAGGTCGGTGGAGCCCAGCCCTGCGTCGATGACGTCGGCGCCCTGACTCGTCACGCCTTCGGCGAACGCGGCGGCGAGCGGGCCACCGCTCTCGCGCATGTCGCGGGCGGTCACGATGGTCGAGGCGCCCGTGAACCGGGCGAACGCGGCGCCGAGGGCGCGGGCGATGTCAGCGTCGAACTGGTCCGGGACGATGCCGCGGACGTCGTACGCCTTGATGATGGTGGACAGGTCCCGGGAGGAGGTCACCCCGGGGAGGCTACCCAGCGACTGGCTTGTCCTTCTTGGCCTTGGCGAGCACGGTCGTGACGTCGAGCTCCTCGCCGGCCTGGGTCCAGGACTTGGTCTCGCAGGCATGGCAGGACACGAAGCCCACCGGCGAGCCGTCGGTGAGCGTCATCGTGATCTCGGTGACGCGGGTGCTGCCGCAGCTGCCGCAGGTGGCGAGCGCGGACTTCGGAGTGGTGACCAGGGACATCGGAACTGCTCCAGGGGAAGAGTGGAGGGCCGGTCGGGTGCTACCTGACGGCCAGGCTCTCACCCCTTCGGCCTAATGACCAGTGGGCTTGAGCAGCAGGCGTGTCTGGGGCAAACCGGACATTCAGCCGGGGGTGGGGAGCGCGCGCAGGTGGCCCCGGCGGCCGGTGCCGAGCTCCCCAGGGCCAGCAGGGCCAGCACGGCCGGCCGCCTGGCGGTCGCTCGGACGCGCGGCCTCCCGCACGGCATCGGCGAGGGCCTCGAGATCGTCTGCCGACCGGCTGAGCAGGACCGAGAGATCCGGCTCGTGACGCACGACCTCCCAGCCGCGCGGCGCGGTGAGCCCGTGGGCGTGCCCCTCGCACAGGTCGTAGCAGTGCGGCTCGGCGTGGGTGGCGAGCGGCCCGACGACGGCGGCCCGATCGGCGTAGACGTAGGTGAGCGTCGCAACGGCAGGGACGGTGCACGCGGTGCGCGAGCAGCGCCGGACAGAGCTCACGCGACGGGACGATAGGCGCCCGAGGCCTCGGGTTCCAGCAAGCGACCCGTGTCGGCCCCTACGCTTCTGAAGGTGAGGGCTCGCAGGCGGCGCGACAGGCACGGCCGAGGGCTGCGCGGCATGCTCGTCCCGCAGACCGCCCGCGTGGGTGGCCGGGACATCCGGGTGCCGATCGCGATGACCCGCGGCGAGCGCTTCGACGACCTCGTCCTCGACGCCGTCGAGCACCTCGAGGAGCGCTGGGGGCGCGAGCTCGAGGGGGTCGAGTTCGCGGTCGAGGACGTCCCGCCGGTGCCGCCGAGCGGGGTCGACGCGGCCCTCGAGCCCGACGTCATCGCGGACGAGACCGCTGGAGGTGCCGTCCCCCTGGGCCGGTTGCTCCCGCCGGGCGTCGATGACAAGGGACATCACACCGTTGCCCGCGTCGTGGTCTACCGACGCCCGCTCGAAGCGCGGGCCATCGACCGGCTCGACCTGGCCGATCTCGTGCACGACGTGGTCGTCGACCAGGTGGCGCGGCTGCTGGGCAAGGACCCCGACGAGCTCGACCCGCCCGGCCGGGGTGAGCGCCGGGGCTGACGCGGGCTGCTGCGGGCTGCTGCGGGCTGCTGCGGGCTAGCGCGTGATGCCGGCGCCCAGGTCTCGCACGACCGGCGGCCGCGGGACCTCCTGGGCTGCACCCTGCAGCTGCAGGATGGTGGTCAGCGGGCCGCGGGCGCCGCGCTCCCGCAGGTAACGCGTGGCGTAGACCGGCCCGGAGCCGGCGACCGGCCGGACCTCCACGGCGAGTCGCACCGCAGCACCGGGTGGGAAGAACGTCGACAACCCCAAGACCTGCGTGCGCCCGCCCGGAATCTTGATGATCTTCGAGGCAGGGAGGGCCCCCTCCTGGCCCAGGATGGGCACCAACGAGACCTCCACCGAGGCGTCGCCGTCGAGCGCTGCCAGCAGCAGCGCACTCTCGGTCGGTCGGTCGATGACGAGGTCGGTGAGGACGGCGAGGCCGGTCAAGGGGCGGGCCGACCCGGCGTAGGAGAAGTCACGGATCGGCTGGGTCGGGTCTTGCGCGTCGAGCACGAAGCCGGCGGCGAGCACCGGCGCCCCGTCGCTGGTGATCCGCACAGCAGCCGACGACTCCGCCATCAGCTCGGTGACCTCGGTCGAGACCGTCTTGCCGGCGGGCACCTCCAGAGCCTCGAGCCCGGCGGGCACGAACTGCCCATCGTCGGTCGTCACCTGCAGCGAGACGACCGCGTCGTCAGGCGTGGGGTTGGTGACGTAGACGAAGCGCCGACCGAAGCCGGCCGAGTCGCGCGAGGGGAGCCCAGGCACGACCACCTCGCGGGCTGGCGGCTGCGACTGCGGCACCCACTCGACGCCGCGCGAGGTCCGGCCGTCGTAGCGGACGTGGCGCATCGCGGCGGCCACCCTGCCTCGCTTGGCCTGGACATGAACTGCCAACAGGTCCTTGCCGGGCGCCAGGTCCTCGAGCTTGATCGGCGCCCGCTTGCGACCCGGAACCAGGATCCCCTTGCCCTGCCGCGCATCGACCGGACCGTCAGCGGTGAACACGGTGACGTCGACGAAGGCGTTGGTCGCGTCGGGGTTGGCGAGCTGCAGCAGGGTCGACTCGCTCACCGCCGCCGACCCGCCGACGAACCACGCCTCGGTCTTGGGCGCTTCACAGCGCAGCCCGGCAAAACCGCGCTCCGCGCCGCCCTCCCCGCGAGTGATCTGCTCTACCTCGAGGCCCGCTGCGACCGGTCCCTGCGCGTCGATGACATAGGCGTCCCCATCGAGGTCTGTGGCCAGCCCGATGGCCACCTGACCCGGCTCACGCACCGGCAGCTCGGCCGGGGCCCCGCGGGCGTTGAGGGGCTGGCCGAGCAGCCGTCCCTGGAGCTTCGCGACACCTTCGGGCGCAGGTGCGGCGCCGACGCTGACCCGGGTCTGCACCTGCGCCTCGCGGTTGCGGATGTCTGGGCACACGGCCGTGATGCCGACGACGGGGGTGAGCTCCGCTGCTCTCCGGGTGGGCTGGCTGTCGCCCAGCACGGTGCCTCCCAGACCCACGCCGCTGGCGAGCAGGGCGCCGACGACGACGAGACCAAGCGGTGGACGGCTCATCGGGCTCCTGCACTCAGGGCGGGCTCACGGTCGTCCGGCACCTCGACGTCGTCATCGCGATCGTCATCGTGATCGTCATCGATCTCCAAGCCCCGGCGCCGGCGGGCGCCTGGAGCGGCGAGCACAGCCACGACGACGACGATCATCACCTGCCCGGCCAGGACCGCACGACGGCCAGCCTGCTCGCGGACGAGCCGCAAGCGACCACCCTCTTCAGGCACCTCGAAGCCCTGCGCCCACCCCCAAGCGGTACGACGCGGCAGCTCGCGGCCGTCGATCGTCGCGGTCCAGCCCGGGTCGGCCGCCTCGGCGAGCACCAGCAGCCGACCGGGCGGTCCGCTGCCGATGACATCGCTGGCAGCCTCGCGGTCGGTATCGACCCGACGCGGCACATCAGTGCGGAGCAGGTCGCGACTCGGGCCGCGGTCACCGCGCAGCGCCGCCTCGGCGGCGGCCGGGGGCAGCAGCGACAGCCGCGCTGTCGGCGCGAGCACCTGCCAGAGGAGCACGTCACCCGTCGTACGCCGGGTCAACCCAGCCTGGGCGTCGAGCACCAGGGCGCGCGCATCCCGGTCGGGGCCAGGCAGCAGCGCGACGTAGCGGACGGCGCGGGTCGCGAGGGCTTCCGCCGCGTCGCTGCCGCTGGGCGACAGCAGGTCCGCGACCACCGCGTCGAGGCTCGCCAGCTGACCGGCTGAGGAAGGGGTGTCGGCGTCGCCGAGCTCCAACCGCTCACCGGCGACCAGCGCGTAGGAGGTGGTGGTCCCGGACGGCCGGAGCACCAGGGTGCGCAGCCCCGGCTCGTCGCGGACCTCGGCCTGGGCGAACGCGGGCAGCACCGGCCGCAGGCCGCGCGCGAGCGGGTCATCGGCGCCGCGGACCAGCCAGGCCGTGCCGGCCAGGACGGGCGTAGCTGCCGCCCCGACAGCCACCAGCACCGCCGTGACCTGCCGCCACCCGAAGTTGCGCCGGGCCAGGCGGGTGCGCACCCCATCTGCCGCGACGAGGGCTGCCAGCAGCAGGCCTCCCGCGGCCACCTGCAACGCGGTGCCGGGCCAGACCGGCAGCCCACCCGGTTCGCCGGCGACCAGAGCAAGCGCCCCCAGCAGGCCGACCCCCGCGACTGCCCAGCCGGCGAGCGCTGCTCCATGCCGGGCGGCCCGCACCAGGCCCCCGAGTGCGGCCAGCACGAGGGCGGCGGTGATCCAGCTGGCGGGGGTGCCTGCCGCTCCGGGATCGAGGAGGATGAGCTGCCACACGTCGAGCGACCGGTCGACCAGCGCCGGATCGTCAGCCAGGCGACCTGGCCCGTGCAGCAGCCGCCCCGGGTCGCCCAGCAGCTGGAAGGACCAGGGCGCCAGCACGAGCACGGGTACGCCGGCCGCGATCGCCGCCGCCAGCAGTCGGCGGCGCGCCGCGCCCCGATGGGCACTCGCGGTCGCGAGCAACCCGATCAGCCCGCCACCGACCAGGACCACCACGGCGAACACGGCCAGGACGGGGGCGAAGGCGACGACGGCGGCCAGCCCGAGGCCGAGGGCCCAGGCCCGCCGCCAGCCGACGTCACGCGGGTCCGCACGGAGCACCCTGGCCGCCCCGAGCGCCAGCAGCGGCAACCCCACCTGGACAGCGGATGCGTCGAGCCGGCCGGCAGCGACCGCTCCGGTAGCCACCGGCAGCAGCGCCCAGGTGGCCGCCACCCAGACCCGCAGCATCTCGTGCCGGACGACCCGGCGGGCCGCGAAGTACGCCGTCAACCCAGCGAGCGGGACGCTGCCGAGCAGCAGCACGTCCACAGCGAGCCAGGCCTTGCCCAGCAGCACCGTCGACAGCGCCGCAAGGACCGCCAGGGCCGGCGGCGCGGCGGCACCGCTGCCCACGGAGGTGGGGTGCCAGGAGGCGGCGTAGGCAGCCCACAGGTCGGAAGCGCCGGCCGGTGTCGGCAGCAGCCGCCCGCCGGCGAGGACACCACCGCCCGCGGCGAGCAGGCTGCGCTCAGCCAGCAGGGTCAGCCCCAGCAGGGCGATCGACAGCAACATGGCGGGCTGGCGCACGAAGGCCCGCAGTGCTCCGCTGTCGCTGGGCGCGAGCCCTGCCACCTCGTCGCTCTCCTGCATGGCGTCGAGCACGCTGATTCCCGGGGCCGCACCGCCCGAGATCCAGTCGCCGAGCTCGGCTGCTCCGGCCCGCAACCGACCGGTGCGGGCCGCGAACAGGTGCCGCAGCGCCCGCAGGGGCACGGTGCGGGTGCTGGCCCGCTGCCGGCGCGCGTCGCGGAGCCGACCGGAGTGGCCGAGGACGTGGCCGAGGGCGGCGAGCTCGTCGCGGGCGGCCAGCACCTGGCGGGTCAGCAGGAAGCCGAGCACCCGCAGCAGGCACCACAGCACCAACCTCGGGAGCAGTCCGACGAGGCGGGCGGTGGAGGCATGGGCGAGCAGCACGTAGAGGGCGTTGCGCCGATCCACGCCGCCGGGCCGACCCGGCTCCGCATCCAGCTCACGCCGACCCGTGGTGGCCGCCCGGACGTGGCGGACCCTGGCTTGCGGTACCACCACGACCCGCCCCCCGGCCGCGTTGACCTTCCAACCGAGGTCGAGGTCGTCCCGGAACACCGCAAGCATCGGGTCGAGGCCACCGACCTGCTCGAACACCGCCCGGCGCACCAGCGCGCCTGCTGTGCCTACCGCCAGCACGTCGCGCACGTCGTCGTACTGGCCCTGGTCGTACTCGCGCCGCTCCAGCCCGGTCTCGCGGTGCCCACCGGGGTCGCAGGTGACGCCGACCTCGACCAGGACCCGGGCGTCGTGCCAGTCGCGCACCTTCGGGCCGAGCAGGGTCGCCGACGGGCTGTCCGCGGCGTGGTCGAGCAGCAGCCGAAGGGTGTCCGGCTCGACCGCGAGGTCGTCGTGCAGCAGCCACAGCCACTCGGTCGGCGGGGCGTCGACGAGGGCGGCAGCCACCGCCTCACCGAAGCCGACGTGACGCGGGAGCTCCCGGACATCGGGGCAGGCGGCCCGCAGCAGGTCAAGTGAGCCGTCGAGGCTGCCGGTGTCCACCGCGATGACGCGGACCGGACTGACGGTGGACGCCGCAAGCGCAGCGAGCGCCTCGGGCAGCCAGGCCTGACCGTCGTGCGCGACGAGAACAGCTGTCACGTCGGCGACGGGCACGGCCCGGCTGAGGGCCGGACTGCCGGCACGTGCCTTGCTACGGGGAGGCATGAGGGGATGACCGGAGATCGTCGGGACGCGCTGGGAACGCCGGCCGGGCGGTCCGCGCGTCGTCGGGCCTTGCTGGAGGAGCGCTGGCAGCCTACGGGAGGTCCACCTCCGCAGGGCTACATCGCCATCCGCTTGAGCCGACGCCGCTCCCGCTCGGACAGCCCGCCCCAGATGCCGAAGCGCTCGTCGTGGGCGAGCGCGTATTCCAGGCAGTCGCCCTTGACCTCACAGCCGACGCAGATGCGCTTGGCCTCGCGGGTCGAGCCGCCCTTCTCCGGGAAGAACGCCTCGGGGTCGGTCTGGGCACACAGCGACTGCTCTTGCCAGCTGAGCTCGGGGCTGTCGTCCTCGTGCCTGGCGAGGGTCAGAAAGATCGGCTCGCTCATGGGGTCGCTCATCTCGATTCCTTGGCGGTGACCTCGGGCGGGGCGGGCCAGGTGACCCGTCGACCGCGGGGAGTGCCACTGAGCGCCGCGGTGGGGTACCGCGAGACCAGGGGGAACGACACGCGTGGAATTACACGCGTGTCCTCCCCTCCCGTCAAGCCCGGTTCTGATATCCGCTCCCCAGAATGGGGACAAACGGGACGACAGAGCTCGTGAATGCGGCCAGCGGGCGACCTGCAGACCTACTTGCGGCGGCGGAAGAAGCGCGGCTTGTCGGCTCCGGGCGGGCTTGCCGGGGCCACTGAGGGTGTCGCGGACGGGCTTGCGGACGGGGCTGCGGACGGGCTTGCCGTGGGGCGGGCCGACTCGGGCCGGGCTTGCGGTCGGGCTTGCGGTCGAGGGTCGGATCCCGTGGGACTCGACTGCTGCGCGGGTTCGGGGCTCGCCGCTGGCGCCCCGACAGTGGCATCGATGGCGTTTCCGGGAGCCGGGACCTCAGGCATCGCGTCGAGG
>JBKKBU010000326.1:0-12391 GCA_046713755.1 Mycobacteriales bacterium | reverse complement strand
GGTCGGGGTGCCGTGCGGACCGATCTGCGACGTCGCGGAGGCCATGTCGTCGGAGCAGGTTGCGGTGCGCCGGATGGTCGTCGACGCCGGTGGGTTGCCCGTGCCGGGCAACCCGGTCAAGGCCTCGGCGTACGGCGACCCGGAGGTCCGGCCCGCGGCTCCGCTGCTGGCCGAGCACGGTCCTGCCGTACGGGCGGAGTTCGGCTGACATCGGCTGACGGCGTGTCGCTACCCGCGACGTCGCCACCTGGTCGGCACAATGAAACGAGGCCCCTGCATGTATGAGATGCAGGGGCCTCGCTCGGTCTTGGTGCACCAACTGCCGATTGCTCGCCAGCCCCGCGTTCCGAGACCATCCCCGGTGCGTTGGACCCGCCGGTGGATCCGGTTGCCCGGCTCCTCCTGCGTGCCGAAGTCTCCTTCGGCCCGGTCCCCGTTCCCGGTGACGTTGCATGTTCTACGGGGTTGGCTGGCGGTGCACAAGCCCTTTGGGCAAAGGATTTTCAACTATTTTTGTCACCCACAGGATGTCCACAGGATGGGGTCGGTTGTCCCCCTCTCGAAGCGCTTGTCCACACCCTTATGCGCAGGTCCATCCACAGACAGGAGGTCGAGGCGGTGCAGGAATCGTCGACGTTGCTGCTGGTCCTCGACCTCTTGGGCGTCTTCGTCTTCGCGCTGTCCGGGGCGCTCGTGGCCGTCCAGCGCCGGCTGGATGTGTTCGGCGTGCTGGTGCTCGGCGTGGTGGCAGCCCTCGGCGGCGGCGTCGCCCGCGACCTGCTCATCGGCGTCCCACCTGCCGCGCTGCGCGATGACCGCTACCTGATCGTGGCGGTCGTCGCCGGCGTCGTCGTCTTCTTCGGCAGTCGGCACGTCGAGCGACTCGCGGGGGCGGTGCGGCTGTTCGACGCCGCCGGGTTGGGGCTGTTCACCGCTGCCGGCACCTCCAAGGCCTTGGACGCCGGACTCGGGGCCGTGCCCGCTATCGCGGTGGGTTGCCTGACGGGCATCGGCGGTGGCGTGCTCCGGGACGTGCTCGTCGCCGACGTCCCCCTGGTCCTGCGCCGGGAGGTCTACGCGGTACCAGCCATCCTCGGGGCGATCGTGGTGACCGTCGCCGACGGCATCGGTACCCCCGACGGGCTCGCGACGTCGGTGGCGGCGAGCTTGGTCTTCACGGTGCGGATGGTCGGCGTCTGGCGGGACTGGCACGCCCCCGTCGCCCGCTCCGCCGCCACGACCCGCTGACCGCCCCGCAGCCGGTGCAGGTACCGACCGGCCGGCGCGCCACAGCGGGTCACGGATGTGGCGATCTTGCCCGTGTGGCCCTCCTGGTTAATCACCACATCCACCGGTGCAGCGGTTCAGGGCGGCCCCTTGGGTCATCTCGCTCCGGACGTCCCAGCCTGAAGATCAAAGGCACATCAGCGCGCTTTTCAGCCCTGAAAAGCGTGCTTTTGTACCAGTGATCATGGACGCCGGCAGGGTGCGTCGGCATCCGCGAACGCCTTGATGTGGGGGCTACCTGCCGAGAAGCCGCACGAGCACGCGAACCCGACGGCGGGCGAGCTGCTCGGCCATTGTCGTCTCCCCACTGACCAGGCGGACGAACAGCTCCCACATGCCCGGGAGCCAGCGCATCACCAGGTGCACCGCCCATGGCCGCTTGGTGAAGACGTCCAGTGCGGTCCGGCCTGCGGTCAGCTCGGGTCCCAGCAGGGCGAGCACGGCAGCGTCGTACGACGTGGGGTCGTCGGCGGCTGCCGTGCCGGCGAGGGCGCCGCTGCGCAGGGCGAAGGAGATGCCTTCGCGGGTCCACGGCTCCAGCAGGCCGGCGGCGTCACCGGCGACGAGCACCGCCCCGCGCCGGACGGGGGAGTCGTCGCTCCGGACCCGGGTGAGGTGGCCGCCGTCGTGCACGGCCGTGGTCAGGTCGAGACCGAGCGAGGCGACAAAACTGCGGTAGTAGGCGCGCACTTCCTCGCCCTGGTCACGCGAGCCGATGACCCCGACGGTGAGGGTGTCGCCCTTGGGGAAGACCCAGCCGTAGGAGCCCGGCACCGGGCCCCAGTCGAGCAGCGCGTGGCCGGCCCAGTCACTGCCGGGCGGGGTGGGCAGCTCGGCTTCCATGCCGAGGTCGACCTGGTCGCAGACCACCCCGACGTACGCCGCTGCGCGCCCGCTCGACCCGTCGGCCGCCACGACCGCGCGGGCCCAAACCGGCCCGGTCGAGGTGCCCAGCGTGACGATGCCGTCCTCCTGCGAGTAGGCCCCGACGAGGACGTCGGCACGCACGACGGCGCCGGCCGCGACCGCCCGATCGACGAGGGCGGCATCCATCTCGGAGCGCAGGACCATGGGCAGGAAGGCCGTGGTCGATCGGGTGAAGCGGCGGCGGCCGTTGGACGTGAACGTGATCCGACCGACGTGGTCGCGTGACAGGGCGGCCACGTCGAGACCGGTGGCGGCGAGAGCCTGCTGGGAGACGCCGATGAGGCCACCGCCGCAGCGCTTGTAGCGCGGCAGTGCGGCCCGCTCGAGCAACAGCGTCCGGGCGCCGGCGGTCGCGGCGGCATGGGCGGCAGCGGCCCCCGCGGGTCCAGCCCCCACGACCACGACGTCCCAGACGTCTTTCACAGCAGCGACTCGGGGACGTCGACGTGCCGGGAGCGCAGGTACTCGCCCAGGCCCTTGGCCTGCGGGTCGAAGCGGGTCGACGACGCGACGCCTTCACCGAGCAGGCCGCGCACCACGACGTTGACGGCCCGCAGGTTCGGCAGCGGGTGCAAGTCGACAGTCAGCCCCTCGGCCTCGGGGAGCAACTCCCGGAACTGCGGCTCCGTCAGCCATTCGAGCAGCCACACGGCTGCGTCGTCGGTGCGGGCCCAGAGCCCGACGTTGGCGTCGCCGCCCTTGTCGCCGGAGCGGGCACCGACGACGGTGCCCAGCGGCACCCGGCGGGTCGGGGTGGGCACCGTCGGGGTGAGCACCGTCGGGCTGAGCACCGTCGGGGTGGGTGCCGCGTCCGTCGTACGCCCGGGGGTGTGCGGGACGACCTCGCGGCGGCCGTCGTGGTGCACGACCGTGTGCTCCACGAGATCGACCTGCTCCGCCGGGATGAGGGCTGGGACGTAGACGCCGTAGGGCTGGGCGTCGCCGGGTGGGCTGGTCAGCGTGAAGCCCGGATAGCTGGCGAGTGCGAGCTCGACGGCGGCTGCCGAGAAGGCCCGGCCGACCGGCTCGGCTGCGGCGTCCTTGACCGAGACCCGGAGCAGCGACACGGCCTGCTCGTTGGTGGCGGCGTCCTCGCGGCCGAGGCGGACGAGGCGATGCTCGAGCACGGCGGGCTGGACCGGCAGCGCATCGCGCAGCCCGGCCAGAGCCAGCTCGGCCTTGGCCTCGATGTCCAGACCGGTCAGCACGAAGTCCATGCGGTTGCGGAAGCCGCCGAGGGTGTTGAGGCAGACCTTCAGCGCACCGCTGGGCGCGCTGCCCTGCACGCCACTGAGGCGCACCCGGTCAGGGCCGGCAGCGGACAGGCTGATGGTCGCGAAGTCGGCGATCACATCGGGACCTTCGTAGCGGGGCGCGCCGATCTCGTAGAGCAGCTGCGCGGTCACGGTGCCGACGGTGACGGCGCCGCCCGTGCCCGGGTGCTTGGTGATGACCGCCGATCCGTCGGCGGCGACCTCGGCCACGGGAAAGCCCATCCGAAGCGGCTGGGGGACCTCGTCGCGGACGAAGGAGTAGTTGCCTCCGGTCGCCTGGGTGCCGCACTCCAGGACGTGGCCGACCACCATGGCTCCGGCGAGGGAGTCCCAGTCGTCGCGAGCCCAGCCGAAGTGCGCCGCCGCGGGCCCGACGACGAGGGAGGCGTCGGTGACCCGGCCGGTGACGACGACCTGCGCTCCCGCGGTCAAGGCACTGGCGATTCCCCACGCGCCGAGGTAGGCGTTAGCCGTGATCGGGTTGCGTCCCTCGAGGCCGACCTCGCCCATCGGCTGAAAGCTGAGCTGCTCCAGGAGCGGCAGGACGTCGTCGCCCTCGACGTGGGCGACGCGCAGCGGGACGCCGAGGCGGTCACTGAGGGCCCGCACCGCATCTGCGCAGGCCGCGGGCGCCAACCCGCCGGCATTGACGACGATGCGAGTGCCGCGGTCGGCCACGGTGCCCAGCACGCCTTCGAGCTGGCGCAGGAAGGTCGTCGCGTAGCCCTTGGCGGGGTCCTTCAGCCGGGAGCGCCACAGGATGAGCATGGTGAGCTCGGCGAGGTAGTCACCCGTCACCACGTCGACCGGTCCGTCGTTGACCACCTCGGAGAGCGCGGACAGCCGGTCCCCGTAGAAGCCAGAGCAGTTGGCGATCCGCAGCACGTCCACGGCGTGTGGATACCAGAAGCCTGGGTAGGAGTACCCGGTCATACTCCGACGTAGCAGCAAAAATGGGAGGTCCGAGCGCGTGCAGGCCCGCCTCATCGCGCTCGCCTTGGCGCTCACCGTCGGCGGCGGCGTGCTCGCGGCGACCCGTGGGCTGCCCACGACGCCGGCAGCCGGCTCCGTCGCCGGCACCGTCGCCGATCCGGCTCTCGTCACGGCCGAGGGTCAGGTGGCGCCCTCGCCGGCTGCCCTCGTTCCTGCCGTCCAGCCGCTCCGCACGCTGCGCCGCGCTGACCTCGTCGTCACGCTCCCGCGGTCGTTGACTCCCTCCCCGGCCGCCCGGCGGCGAGCCCTCCGCGGCCTGCGCGGCTTCACCGCCATGGACATCGGCACCGTCCAGGTCAAGGGCCGCGGCGCCCGGGTGGTGGGAGTCGACCCGTCCCAGTTCCGCCAGTTCACGCCCAAGGAGACCGCGTCGTCCGACCCGCTCTGGGCCGCGGTCGCCCGGGGCGAGCTGGTGCCGACCTACGGCGTGCAGCGGGAGCGCGGCCTGGTGCTCGGCTCGAGCATCGCCGTGACCGGGCGGCGCACCGTCAGCGAGCGCGTCGGTGGCGTGGCGGCCTTCGGGCTGCCTGGCATCGACGTCGTGACCGACCGCGGCTCGGCTCGTCAGCTCGGCGTCATGCGCGACTCGGCCGTGGTCCTCGAAGCCCCTGAGCGTCGCATCACGGGACTGCGCCGAGAGGTGCGGGCCATCGTCGGGGATGCTGCGCGCATCGACGTCTTGCGGCCGGAGCCGGTGCGGGCATCGCGCAGCCGGCCGCGCAACTACCGCGAGCTCTACATCCAGTCCGCCCGCTACTGCTCAGGTCTGCGGTGGCAGATTCTCGCCGCGGTCGGTGAGGTCGAGTCCGGGCACGGTCGCAACAACGGCCCGTCCTCCGCCGGTGCGCTGGGGCCGATGCAGTTCATGCCGAGCACCTGGGCGGCGTACGGCGTGGATGGCGACGGTGACCGCCGGGCGGACGTCATGAACCCGCATGACGCCGTGCCTGCCGCCGCGCTCTACCTGTGCCGCAACGGCGCCGGCGAGGGCCCAGAGGGGCTCTACAACGCGCTGTTCGCCTACAACCACGCCGACTGGTACGTCAAGAAGGTCCTCGCCACCGCCGAGCGCTACCGGTAGAGCAGATCCGGCTGCAGCGCCAGTCGGCGGGTCGTCGTGGCGGCGGCCTGGCGGGCAACCTCATCGAGGCGATCGGCGCGCATCGGGTTGACGCCCATGACCGCCAGGTCGGCCCGATCCGGCTGGATCACCACGACGCGGCTCCCGCTGCGCCGAAGTCGTCGTACCTCTGCGGCAAGCAGCTGCCGGACGGCCATCCGCACGCCGCCGTCCATGGGCGGCCGACCCACCCGCCGGGACATGGACATGGGGCTCACCACGACGACGAGATCCAGGTGGTCAGCGAGCAGCACATCGGCGTTGCTGGGGGAGTGCATGCCGCCGTCGACCCAGGACTCACCCGCCGCCTGGACAGGGGCGAAGTACGCCGGGATGGCACAGGAGGCGGCCACCGCGGTGCCCACGTCGACGGTGGGCGCACCGGGGGTCCCGAAGACGATGCGGCGGGCATCGCGGGCCCGCACCACGCAGATCCGCAGGTCGCGGTCGGGCCAGGCATCGCCGTGCAGGTCCCGGACGGCGCGGGCGATCGGCTCGGTGTCGATCCGGCCGGCGGGGAGCAGGCTGCCCATGAGGGCTGACGGTCGGACTGCCCACGGGCGGCGAGCAGCGGCCAGCAGGGCACCGGGTGCGAGCGGTCGGCGGCCCTGGGCGGCGGATCGGGAGGGCGGTAGGGCCGACATGCGGCGGCGGGCCCGGATCAACCCGCCTTCGGGAGACAGCGCCTCGCCGGTCAGCTCCGCTCGCAGGTCCGGCGCTGACAGGCCACCTGCGAGTCCCGCCGCTACCAGCGACCCGGCCGAGCTGCCGACGAGCACGTCGGCCGTGCGAGGGTCGAACCCGGCGTCATGGAGGGCGGACAGCACGCCCAGGTGGAACGCCTGACCGACGAGCCCGCCGGCGCCGAGGACCAGGCCGGTGCGCATCCGGTCAGTATCGCTCAGCGGTCGATGTCGTTCAGCAGTCGGCCGAGGTGTACGGCGACACCGGTGCAGTGCCGTCGACGACGCGCTCCCCGCAGGTGATCGTGCCGGTGCGGTAGAGCTCCGCGAGAGCGGCGAAGCCGGCCTTGCCGACGTCGTGGGTCTCGCTGGCCTCGCTGGCATGTCCGGCGAACGGCGAGGTCTGGCCGGTCGGCACGTAGCCGTCGATGGTCGTCCCGGGCTCGCTGCCCTTCGAGTGGGTGACGAACGACGTCATGTCCACCGGGACGCCCTCGGCCCGCAGCAGGACCTGGAGCTGGCGGCTCACGTCGTGCGTGACCAGGCCGTCCATCACGCCGTGCACCATGACGACCCCACGGACGCCGCTGGCGGCGATGTCGTCGACGCGGTTGACCACGGTGCGCTCGGCGTAGACAGCCGGGACCTGCGCCGGTGTGCCACCGAAGGCCTCCTCGATGTCAGCTGCGGCGTTGGCTGCGAAGGCGTTGCCAGGGGCGAGCGACTTCGCACCCAGGTAGGTCTCGGTGACGTTGGCAGCGCCCTCGACGTCGACCCAGAAGTCGAACAACGGCTTGCCGGCCGGGTCCTTCGGCTGGGCCGCGAGCACCAGCCCGCTGGTGTTGCCCCCCATGCTGACGCCGTAGACGACGTTGAGGCCGGTCGGCTTGCAGCGCCGCTCGACGAGCTGGGCGAAGGCGATCGAGTCGGCGGCGCCCTCGGCGACCCGCCAACCCCGGCTGCTCGGCAGCGGCTTGGCCGACAGGTCGTCTCGCTGGCCGCGATAGTTCGGGGCGATCGCGATGACGCCGAGCTGCTCGGCGGTGCGGGTCAGGTGCCTCGACCAGCTGTACATGGTGTGGCCGTAGCCGTGGTCGAAGACGACGATGCCGCGCGGCTTCTTGCGGGGCACGGCGTACAGCGCCTGTGCGGTCCCGCCCTCGACGGTCGTGCTGAGCTGCCGGACGGCATGGGGGTTGCCGGTGCAGAAGTCCTCGGCCGGCGGCTTGGGCGCGCTGGCGGTGCCCTTGGCACCCTGGCCCTGGTGGCCCTTGCCCTTGCCGTTGTCGTGGTGGGCGTACGCCGGCGCGGCTGCGAGCAGCACGGCAGCCAAGGTGACAGGTAGAACTCGCACGGGGGGCCTTTCGGTGAAACGCTGGGTGAACGCAGGTTTCGCCGCCGTGATCGTTTTTCCTGCTCGGGATCGCTCAGGACTGCGCGTGCACCAGCCACGGTTCGAGCTCGACGAGACCCGCCGGGTGGCGCTCCACGGCCGTCTGCACCTTCTCGGTGACGAGGACGGCGGAGGCCCGCACGACCACCTGCAGGTCGTCGGTGACGCCGTTGCCCCCGCCGGCGTAGAGGCCCTCGGCTTGGAGCTCGTCGTTCTGGGGGGTGACGTCCTGCTGGGCTGCCGTGATCTGCGCCCGGGTGTACCGGCTGACGACCACGCAGAGCCGCACGCCGTACGCCGGTCGCAGCCCCTCCTCGATCGCGTCGCGGGCCGCCTCGTCGAGTGCGATCACCCCGAGCAGCACCGAGTCCGGGAAGGGCCGCAGGTAGGCGATCTCGACGAACTGCAGGGGGTGCGCCTTGCGGTAGGCCTCCAGGGCCGGCCGCTCTCGGTCCATGTTGGCGTCGCCCTCTGGCTGGTAGCCCGGGCCGCGCAGGATCGACGGGTCCCGCGGCCAACCGCCTTCCGGGGCAAGGCAGGGCGGGGTGGACGCGCGGAATGGGGGCTGCGGCTCCTGGCCGGCGGCCAAAGGTCGCTCCTGCGACGTCACCACCACGGTGCCGCTGGCCGTGCCGGTGGCGGCCCGGCGGTAGGTGCCGGTGATCGTGGCTCGTCCCTCGATCGCGCCGTCCTTCTCGCGAGGGTCGACCAGCTGGTCACGGTCGACGCCCTCGAGGTCGACGCCGCTCTCGCAGAGCCGGGGAGCGGGCTCCTGCCCGGGTGGGTAGCCGATGTCGGCACTGATCCTCGGCGCGCACAGCCGTGGTGGTGCGCCGGGCACCTGGACGACCATGCCGGTGGCCGTCACCCGGTCGCCATCGCGGATGACGGGATCCTCGGGGCGGGCGAGCGGGGCCAGCCGGTCGTCGGGCCCCCCGTCGCCGCCGGGGAGGAGAACGAAGGCCGCCACCGAGGCTGCGGCCACGGTCAGTGCCGCCCCGGCCAGGGCGGTACGGCGACGTCGTACGTCTCGGGTGTGGGCGGCTAGCGCCGTCGCGGCGGTGCCGGGCGGCAGGGTGACGTCGTCCACCTCGGCGCGCAGGAGGCGCCCCAGCTCGTCGGTCATGCCAGCTCCTCGCGGTCGGGAAGGGTCACGCGCAGGGCGGCCAGCGCACGCGACGCAGTGCTCTTGACGGTGCCGGTCGAGATGCCGAGCTCGGCGGCGACCTCGGCCTCGGACAGGTCGGCGTAGTAGCGCAGGACGAGGACGGCGCGTTGGCGGGGAGCGAGCGTCCGCAGGGCCCGTAGCAGCTCGTCGCGGTCGTGCACGGTTCCGGTGGCATCGGCGCCGCCCAGCTCGGGCAGCCGGTCGGTGCCGACCTCGCGCCAGCGCCGCCGCCGGGACTGGTCGACGGCGGTGGTGGCCAGGGCGCGCCGCAGGTAGGCAGCCGGTTGCTCGTCGCGGATCCGCGGCCAGTGCCGCAGCGACTTGACGAGCACCACTTGCAGCAGGTCCTGCCCGCGGTGGCGGTCGCCGGCCAGCAGCGTCGCCGTGCGCAGCAGGCCGTCGCCGCTCGTGGCCAGGAAGGCCGTGAAGGCGCGCTCGTCGTCGGGTGTCACCCGGTTACCCCCTCTCAGCTGCCTCAACGAGTCGAGCGGCCTGGCAGGTTGCCTGAGCGGTGCGGTAGGAACGCCGGGTGACCGAGGAGACGCCAGCCCCGACCGCTTTCGCCGACTTCCAAAACGAGGTCTACCTCAAGGGGCTGTTCGGTGAGCAACCGACCTTGCCCTTCGGCTGGCGGGAGGTCGAGGAAGCGGCCCGTCAGGTCATGACGCCCGAGGCGGTCGGCTACGTCTACGGCGGGGCCGGCGGCGAGGAGACCATGCGCGCGAACCGGGAGGCGTTCGACCGGTGGCGGATAGTCCCGCGGATGCTGCGGGGCATCCCGGCCAAGCGCGACCTGTCGACCACGCTGCTGGGCACGGCCATGGCCGCCCCGGTGCTGCTGGCTCCCGTCGGAGTGCTCTCGATCGTGCACCCGGACGGCGAGCTCGCCGTGGCCAGGGCCGCCGCCGGCCTCGGCCTCACGATGTGTGCGAGCACCGCGTCGTCGTACCCGATGGAGGAGGTTGCGGCGCAGGCGCCGGAGGCTGCGCGCTGGTACCAGCTCTACTGGCCGGCTGACCGAGACCTGGCGGCGTCCTTCGTCCGGCGCGCCGAGGCCGCCGGCTACACCGCGCTGGTCCTCACCCTCGACACCTGGCAGCTCGGGTGGCGGCCGCGCGACCTGTCCACGGCGTACCTGCCCTTCCTGCAGTCGGTCGGCATCGCCAACTACCTCACCGACCCGGTGTTCCAGCGCGACCTCCCCGAGGGTGACAGCGGCGCTGCCGTGCTGAAGTTCGTCGGATTGTTCAACAACCCGACGCTGACCTGGGACGACCTCGCCTGGTTGCAGGCGCAGACCTCGCTTCCCTTGGTGCTCAAGGGGATCCAGCACCCCGACGACGTCCGCCGGGCTGCGGACTGCGGCGTCCAGGCCATCGTGTGCAGCAACCATGGCGGCCGGCAGGTCGACGGTGCGGTCGGCTCGTTGGACGTCCTGCCCGGGTTGGTGGACGCGGCGGGCGACCTGCCGGTGCTGTTCGACAGCGGGGTGCGGTCGGGTGCGGACGCCTGCAAGGCGCTCGCCCTCGGCGCCACGGCGGTGCTGCTCGGGAGGCCCTTCGTCCACGGACTGGCGCTGGGTGGCGAGGAGGGCGTGCGGCACGTGCTGCGCTGCTTCCTCGCGGATCTCGACCTGCAGCTCGGGCTGTCCGGCCACGCGACCGTTGCCGAGCTGTCCAGGGAGTCGCTCAGCCAGGGTTGACTAGAGCGTAGGCACTTTTGTCGGGTCGAGCGAGCCGACCTTCTCGCCGTCGGCACTCTTGGCGCCGGGGATGCCACGGAACTTGTAGACCATGACGTCCCAGCCGGCCTGCAGCAGCCAGGCCTGACCAGTCTCGCTGGAGTCGAAGATCTTCAGCACCGAGCGGCCCGCCTTGTCCACGGGGATGATCGGCACCCCGCCGGCATCGAGGTGCTCGCGGATGTCGGTGATGATCCGGGTCTCGGCGAAGCCGGGGCAGAACGCGTTGACCTTGATGCCGTCGGGCGCCAGGGCCAGTCCCATGGCCCGCACGAGCCCGACGACGGCGTGCTTGTTGGCGCCGTAGACCGGGTCGAAGGGCGTGCCGGTCAGGCCCGCCATGCTGGCAGTGGCCACGATCGAGCCGCCGCCCCGACGCCGCAGGGCCGGGATCGCGGCGTGCATGCCGAAGACCACCCCGTCGAGGTTGACGCCGTTGGCGATGCGGTACTTCGCGAGGTCGAAGTCCTCGCCGATCCCGCAGCCGGTGGTGATGCCGGCGTTGAGGAACACCAGGTCCACACCGCCGAGCAGGTCCTCGGCCTGCGCCGTGGTGGCAAGCACTTCGTCGTACGACGACACGTCGGCCTGCAGGAACTGCTGCCCGAGCTCGTCCGCGACCGCCTGGCCGCGCTCGGCGTTGACGTCGACGAGGACGACGGTGTCGCCGCGCCGGACCAGCTGCCGGGCCACCTCCTCGCCGAAGCCCGAACCGCCGCCGGTGACGAGGGCGTGCTTGCCTTGGCTCACGAGACTCCGGCGGCCATGCCCGCCGATTCGTGACCGGCGGCCGCGTTGGCCGGCTCGTGGGGCCCGTCCACCAGGAGCTCGGCGATCCGCTCGCGGTGCTGCACGGCGTCGCCGTAGGCGTACTGCAGCCGCTTGGCCCGCTTGAAGTAGATGTGCGCGTCGTGCTCCCAGGTGTAGCCGATGCCGCCGTGGTACTGGATCATCGCGCCGACCGCGTCGCCGGCGGTGTCGCTCGCCTTGGCCTTGGCGATCGAGGCAGATACCTGGGCGTCCGGGCGACCGGTGTCGATCGCGTGGGCGGCGTAGGTGGCGGCGTACTCGGCGAAGGTGACCGCGATGTGCAGGTCGGCCAGGTCGTGCTTGATGGCCTGGAAGGACCCGACCGGCTTGCCGAACTGCACGCGGGTCTTGTCGTACTCCACGGTGTCGGTCACCGCCTTGCGGGCGATGCCCACGAGGTCGTTGGCGGCGAGCACCGCGGCCCGGTCGAGCAGCTCCTGCAGGATCTCGGGGGAGGAGCCTTCGAGTCGCTCGGCCGCTGCGCCGTCGAGGACGACGGTGGACAGCCGGCTGGTGCGGTCGAGCGTCTCGTGCGCGGTCGTCGTGACTCCCGCGCCCTTCGGGTCGACGAGGTAGAGGCTGCCGTCGGTGGCGGCGACGAGCAGGACATCGGCGACCCCGACGTGCTCGACCAGCTCGAGCCGACCGGACAGGGTGGCGCCGGGTGCCACCGGCGCGCCGGCCGGGCTGGGAGCCGAGCCGGGCGCCATCAGCGCGACGGCACCCTTGACCTCCCCGGCGGCGAGGCCCGGCAGATGGGCCTTGCGCTGGGCATCACTGCCGGCGAGGCGAAGCGCCTCACCGAGCAGCACCGTCGAGAGCCACGGGCCGGGCACGGTGCCGGCCCCGAAGGCGCGGGCGATCACGGCGGCATCGAGCAGACCGAGGCCGATACCGTCGTACTCCTCGGGCACGAGGACGGCCAGCCAGCCCTGCTCGCCGACGGCCTTCCAGAGCTCGGCGGGGACGCCATCGGATTCAGGCGCCTCGTAGAG
>JBKKBU010000325.1:0-3843 GCA_046713755.1 Mycobacteriales bacterium | reverse complement strand
GCGCGTAGGGGTGGTCGTTGATCTCGCAGCCGGTGACGACGGGCGTCCACGCGTCGAGCAGGCCGGTCAGGGTCCGGATGAGGCGGGTCTTGCCCTGGCCGCGCTCGCCGAGCAGCACCAGGTCGTGGCCGGCGAGCAGTGCGCGCTCGACCTGCGGGATGACCGTGTCGTCGAAGCCGAGGATGCCGGGGAACGTCGGCTCGCCCTTGGCGAGGCGGTGCAGCAGGTTGTCGCGGACCTCCTGCTTGACCGACTTGTGGACGTGGCCGCTGTCGCGCAGCGCGCCGAGGGTGGTGGGGTCAGGTGCCGTCACCCTTCGACCCTACGTCCGGGTCAGCGCCGCCGCACCAGCTCGGCGGGAGCGAGTGTCAGGGGAAACGGCCGCTGCACCTCGAAGACGTCGCCGGGGGCGATCCGAGCCCGTTCGACGTAGACACCGTCCTCGAGCTCCAGCACGGTGACGACGAGGTCGTCGGGTTCGACCAGCCAGTACGACGGGACGCCGCGGTCCTGCAGGGCCTGCCGCTTCAGGACGAGGTCGATCGTGCGGGTGCTGGGCGACTGGACCTCGACGACGAGCAGGGGAACCTCATCGATGCGGCGGCCGGTGGCGTCCGCCCGGCGGACGACGGTGAGGTCGGGCGCGATCTGCCGGGTCGGGGACAGCCGGACGTCGACCGGGAGGAAGACCTCCATGTCGTCGGGTGCCGCATCGTCGAGTTGCCTGAGCAGTGCGGCGTTCACGCGCTGGTGCTGCAGCGACGGCTCAGCGCTCACGAGCAGCGCCCCGTCGATCAGCTCGTAGCGGGTCGTGTCCCCTTCCGGGAAGTCGTCGAGGTCGTCGACCGTCCACGGCCCGGTCGGGATCTGTGCCCGCAGCGTCGTCACAGCACCCATGGTGCGCCTCCTCGTCGGACATGTCACGAACGTGGGCTCGCTGACCACGTCGCGCAAGGCGCTCAGTGCGATCTGTGGAACGTCCGGTCAGTCCAGGAGCTCGGTCGGGACCAGCCGCACCGGGAAGGGCAGGGTCGCGTCGTAGCCATCGGATCCGTGCACGTGGGCCACCTGCTCGTAGGTCCCATCGCGCAGCTCCAGCACGATCGCCGACGGCTCGTCGGGGTCGATCAGCCAGTAGGACGGGCAGCCGGCCTGCTGCAGCCGGTCCCGCTTCAGTAGGAGGTCGAACCGGCGAGTGCTGGGGGAGAGCACCTCGATGGCGAGCAGCGGCGCACCGGGTAGCTCCCGCCGGGTGAACTGATCGCGACGGGCGACGAGCAGGTCGGGCTGCAGCTCGGTGTCGTCGGACAGCGCCACGGCGAACGGGGCCAGGACGACCTTGAGGTCGGCTGGGCAGGCCGCGCGCAGCAGCAAGTAGAGGTTGCCGACGACGTCTTGGTGCGGCAGCTGCGGGCCCGGGCTCACGAGCAGGACCCCGTCGATGAGCTCGTAACGGTGCCCGTCGTCGGGCAGGTCCTCAAGGTCGGCCCGCGTGAGTGGACGGGAGAACGGCAGCGCGGTCACGGTCGTCATGGTGCACCCTCTCGGCGGTCATGACCACAGCGTGCCGCCGGACGGGCGAGCTCGCGACTGCTCCCCACGGATCTGTGGATGCGCGCTAGGTGGCCGGGCAGACCGCGAAGGCGAGGACCTGCTGCCAGCGCAGATCGGCGCCGCCGTCGCCGGACAGGTCCGGGTAGTCGCGCAGCGTCAGGGGCACCTCGCCGCGGCGCCGACCGTCCTGGAGCTGGACCCGCACCGGATAGGGCCGGTCGTCGATGGCGTCGCAGTCCGTCACCTCGAAGCGCAAGCTCAACGTGACGCTCTCGACGAGCCGGAAGGTCGGCAGTGCCTGCTCACCCTCGCCCAGGGTCCGGCCGCCGGTCGAGCTCCCGGCCGCGACGACATCGACCAACTCGAGCCCCGGCACGGCTACGAGCACGGCCTTGAGGTCGAGGGCAGGCCCGGGATTGTCGAGCTGAAAGACGACCAGCGCCGGGTCCGAGGGGGTGCCGACGGTGTAGCCGGCATCCGGGACCGTCAGGCGCACGGCGGCGGGCAGCCCCCGGTTCTCGGCGAGGGCGATCCCCTGTCCGATCGCGACGAGGGCGAGCGAGATGGCCACGGCTCGGACCCCGCCAGTCGACTGTGGCCGGGCCGGCGGGGAGCTGCTGTCGAGGACCTCCACCTCGAGCATTCGCACGACAGGGAAGGATGGACGGGTGGGACGCTTCGGAGACGGCATCGGCATCGACGCGGACCTGGTGCGCGCCGCGGAGATCGCGACCGCTCAGGCGCTGGCTCCGCTGCAGGGCCGCACCCCCGACCTGGTGGTGGTGTTCGTCTGCGGGGTCAATGCCGACGACATCGCTGTGGCCGGCGAACGGGTGGCTGCTCTGGTGCCCGGGGCCGCGATGATCGGGTGCAGCGCCGGCGGCGTCATCGGTGGCGGTCGCGGGATCGAGGAGACCAACGCGGTGAGCGTGTGGGCGGCGATCCTGCCGGACGCCCGCGTGCGGACCTTTCACCTCGAGGTGATGCGCACCGATGACGGCATGGCCGTCGTCGGCATGCCCGAGCGGGGCGACGACGAGGTCGCGGTGCTGCTGGCCGACCCGTACAGCTTCCCGGCCGACGGCTTCGTCTCGCAGGCCAACACCGCGCTCGTCGGCCTGCCCTTCGTCGGAGGCATCGCCGCCGGACCTTCCGGCCAGGGGTCGACGCGACTGTTCGTGGACGGCCGCGTCGTCGACAGGGGCGCGGTCGGCGTGCTGCTCGGCGGGGTCGAGGTGCACACGCTGGTGTCGCAGGGCTGCCGTCCGGTGGGGCCGGCCATGACTGTCACCGACGCGGTCGGGACCGTCGTGCGCGGGCTGGCGGGGGTGCCGGCCAAGCGCAAGGTCGAAGAGGTCATCGCGGCCCTCGACCCCACCGATCAGGCGCTTGCCTCCCTCGGTCTGCACCTCGGGATCGCCGCCGACGAGTACGCCGAGGAGCAGGACTTCCTGGTCCGGGCCATCGTCGGGGTCGAGCCCGAGACCGGCGGTCTGATCATCGGCGACGTCGTGGCGGTCGGTCAGACCGTCCGGCTGCAGGTCCGGGACGCTGACGCCGCCGACGCTGAGCTGCGCACGATGCTGTGGAAGCTGCGGGAAGACGTGCCCGCACCAGTCGGCGGCGCCCTGATCTTCTCCTGCAACGGCCGGGGCGCCCACCTGTTCGGTGGCAACCACGGCGGCGCCGACCACGACGTCACCGTGGTCCGTGATGCCCTCGCGGCGGCCGGTGTGGCGGGATGCTTCGCAGCCGGTGAGATCGGCCCGGTCGCCGGCCGCAACGCGCTGCACGGCTTCACCGCCGCGGTGCTCGCCTTCCCGTGAGCGTCCTGTCCCTCGACATCGGGGGGACCAAGCTCGCGGCAGCTCTCGTCTCGTCCGACGGCGAGGTACGCCGAAGCGCACGTCGTCCGACTGGCACTGATCCCTGGGTCGGGGTCAAGGCGCTGCTCGACGACGTGCTCGGGTCGGCGTCGGTGCGGGCGATCGGGGTCGGCTGCGGCGGCCCGATGCAGTGGCCGGCCGGCATCGTCTCGCCGCTGAACATCCCGACCTGGCGGGACTTCCCGCTGGTGCCGCTCCTGGCCGAGCGCTACGGCGTACCGGTCCGGATCCACAACGACGCGGTCTGCATGGCGCTCGGCGAGCACTGGCGCGGGGCAGGCGTCGGCGTGGACAACCTGCTGGGGATGGTGGTGTCGACGGGGGTCGGTGGCGGCATTGTCCTGGGCGGCCGCGTGGTCGACGGGGCGTCCGGCAACGCCGGGCACATCGGCCACGTGGTGGT
>JBKKBU010000324.1:0-6867 GCA_046713755.1 Mycobacteriales bacterium | reverse complement strand
GCAACCTGCGCCACCTGATCTACGAGCACCGCAACAGCAACGCCGCGATCGTCGCGATCGCCAACCTGCTGGCCCTCGCCGCCATCGTGACCACCGCGATCGCCACCTCCGACAACGAGCTCGGCCGAGGACTCGCCGACGCAGCGGTCTACGGCGGACTCGGCATCGTGCTGCTGGCGATCTCCTTCAAGGTCGTCGACCTCGTCACACCGGGAGACCTCGGCACGCTGGTCACTGACGAACGCCCGCACCCGGCCGCCTGGGTGACGGCCGCCTTCCAGCTCGCGCTGGGGGCGGTGCTCGCGGCGGCCATCTCGTGACGGCCCTCTCGTGACGGCGTCATGACCCTCGTCGACCGCCGACCGCGGGCAGCCCGGGCGATCCTGCTCCTCGCGGTGTTCCTGTGCGCCGCCTGCGGCCTGGTCTACGAGCTGGCGCTCATCACCCTCGGCCAGTACCTCGTCGGTGGCAGCGTTTACCAGACATCGGTGGTCCTCGGTGTCTTCGTCTGCTCGATGGGTCTGGGCAGCTTCCTGTCGAAGCCGCTGCTGACCCGGGCAGCCACCGCGTTCGCCGCCGTCGAGCTGACGCTGGCGCTGACCGGCGGGTTGTCGGTGCTCGCGCTCTACGCGTCGTACGCCTGGCTCGACCTCTACACCCCTGCCCTCATCGCGACGTCGGTGGTGGTCGGCGGGCTGATCGGCGCCGAGGTCCCGCTGCTCATGACGCTGCTGCAGCGGATCCGGCGGCAGGACGCCGGCACGGCGGTGGCTGACCTGGTCGCGGTGGACTACGTCGGCGCCCTGGCCGGTGGGTTGGCCTTTCCGTTCCTGTTGCTGCCGCTGTTCGGTCAGGTCCGCGGTGCCATCGTGGTCGCCGGGGTCAACCTGGTCGCCGCAGCCGTCGTCGTCGTGCTGCTGCGGGACGGCGTGCCACGTCGCTCCCGCGCCTGGCTGGCAGGAGCCACCTCCGTCGTCGTCGCGGTGCTCGGCCTTGCGCTGATTGGTGCCGGACAGTTCCTCGTCGATGCGCGCCAGGCCCTCTACGACGACCCCGTCGTGATCGCGACCCGCACGGCGTACCAGGAGGTGGTCGTCACCGAGGCCCTTCCCGATGGGAAGGGGCCGCGCGACGTGCGGCTGTTCCTCGACGGTGACCTGCAGTTCTCGAGCCTCGACGAGCACCGCTACCACGAAGCCCTCGTCCACCCTGCCGTCGGTCCGCGGGCCCGGACTGCCCTCGTCCTCGGCGGCGGGGACGGCTTGGCGGCCCGCGAGCTGCTGCGCCACCAGCGGATCGAGCGGATCGTCGAGGTCGAGCTGGACCCAGAGGTGCTGCGGCTCGCGCGGACCGACGCCCGGCTACGCGCCCTCAACGAAGGAGCGCTCGACGATCCCCGGGTCGAGGTCGTCGTCGCCGACGCGATGAGCTGGCTGCGGACCGCCGGGGAGCGCTTCGACGTCGTGATCGTCGACATGCCGGACCCCGACCAGCCGGCCACCGCCAAGCTCTACAGCCAGGAGTTCTACGGACTTGCCGCCCGGGCGCTCGCGCCGGGGGGGCGGATGGCCGTGCAGGCCGGCTCGCCGTACTTCGCGCCGGACGCCTTCTGGTGCATCGTCAAGACCGTCGAGTCGGTGGGCCTGTCGGTGACGCCGTTCCACGTCGACGTCCCGAGCTTCGGTGACTGGGGCTTTGCCCTCGCCGCCCGAGAGGGGGCGCCCGCCCCGGCCGTCGACCCCGCGGTGGCTGCGCGGCTGCGCTTCCTGGACAGCTCCGTGCTCGCCGCCTCGACGGTCTTCTCGAAGGACCGCGCAGCCGGCCGGTCCGACGTCGAGGTCTCGACCCTGGACCGGCCGCGGATCCTGGAGTACGAGGCCCGCGGCTGGCGCGAGTACTGACCCCACCTACGCTGGGCGGGATGTCCGACTTCCCTGACGTGCGGCTGCACGTCGTCTCCGGCAAGGGCGGCACCGGCAAGACCACGGTGGCCGCTGCCCTCGCGCTCGCCCTCGCCAGCGGCGGCAAGCAGGTGCTGCTCATCGAGGTCGAGGGCCGCCAGGGCATCGCCCAGCTCTTCGACGTACCCCCGCTGCCCTACGAGGAGCGCAAGGTGGCCGTGGCAGCGGGCGGTGGCGATGTCTGGGCGCTCGCGGTGGATCCCGAGGACGCCCTCATGGACTACCTCCACATGTTCTACAAGCTGTCCCCCAACGGCATCCCGGCCCGCACGCTGCGCCGGATGGGAGCCATCGACTTCGCCACCACCATCGCCCCCGGGCTGCGGGACGTGCTGCTCACCGGCAAGGTGAAGGAGGCGACCGTCCGGACCCGCAAGGACGGCCGACCGGTGTACGACGCGGTCGTGCTCGACGCGCCGCCGACCGGCCGGATCGGGAAGTTCCTCAACATCTCCCACGAGGTGGGTGGCCTGGCGAAGGTCGGCCCGCTCAAGCACCAGTCCGAGGCCGTCATGGCGGTGTTCCGGTCACCGCAGACCGCGGTGCACCTGGTGACGCTGCTCGAGGAGATGCCGGTCCAGGAGACCGTTGACGGGGTCGCCGACCTGGGTGCGCTCGGCCTTCCTGTGGGTGGCGTCGTGGTCAACGCCGTCCGCACCCCCCAGCTCTCGGCGGCCGACCTCGCCGCAGCCGAGGCCGGCACACTGGACATCGCCGAGATCGCCCGCGGGCTCAAGGCCGCCGGCGTCGCCGCCACTGACGGGCAGGTCGCCGCACTGGCAGCGGAGGCGGGCGAGCACGCCCACCGGGTCGCGCTCGAGGAGCGCGGGCGGGACGCGCTGGCGCACTTGTCGAAGCCGACCTACGAGCTGCCGCTACTGCCAGATGCGATCGACCTCGGCGGGCTCTACGCCCTCGCCGAGATGCTCAAAGAACAGGGGATGGCATGAGCACGCCGCCCGGGCTCGACGTCGACGCCCTGCTCGACACCGCGCAGATCATCGTGTGCTGCGGGTCTGGCGGCGTCGGCAAGACCACGACGGCCGCGGCGCTGGCGCTGCGCGCAGCCGAGCGGGGCCGCCGGACCGTGGTGCTCACCATCGACCCCGCAAAGCGGCTGGCGCAGTCGATGGGACTGACCGAGCTCGACAACATCCCGCGCCGCGTCGAGGGTCTGGTGTCGGGTGAGCTCGACGCCATGATGCTCGACATGAAGCGCACCTTCGACGAGATCGTCGAGGCGCACGCCGAGCCGGGCAAGGCAGAGGCCATCCTGCAGAACCCCTTCTACATCGCGCTGTCCTCGTCCTTCGCCGGGACGCAGGAGTACATGGCGATGGAGAAGCTGGGCCAGCTCAAGGCCACCGGTGACTACGACCTCATCGTGGTGGACACGCCGCCGACCCGATCGGCACTGGACTTCCTCGATGCCCCGCAGCGGATGACGACGCTGCTGGATGGCCGCATGGTGAAGCTCCTGCTGGCGCCCGCGAAGGCGTCCGGCAAGGCTTACCTGAAGGTGGTCAGCGTCGGGTTCAACGTCTTCACCGGCGCCATCACCCGCATCATCGGGGCCAGCGTCCTGCAGGACGTCTCGCAGTTCGTGGCAGCGCTCGAAACGCTGTTCGGCGGCTTCCGGGAGCGCGCGCAGGTCACGTACGACCTGCTCAAGGCCGACGGCACGGCGTTCGTCGTCGTCGCCGCACCCGAGCGCGATGCGCTGCGCGAGGCCGCCTTCTTCGTCGAGCGGCTCGCTGCCGAGTCGATGCCGCTCGCGGGCCTGGTGGTCAACCGGGTTCACCGCAGTGCTGTCGAGGGCCTCACCGAGCAGCGGTCCCTGGCGGCCGCCGAGCAGGTCGAGGCCGAGTCACCGCTGACTGCCGCCGTCCTGCAGCTGCACGCCGACCGGGTGGCACTCGCCGTGCGCGAGGCCAGGTTGCAGCAGCGCTTCTCGACCGCCCACCCGCAGGTGCCCGTCGTCGAGGTCGCCGCCCAGCCGGGCGACGTGCACGACCTCGACGGCCTGCGCCGGGTCGGTGCGGACCTCGCCCATGGCCGCGAAGCGGCCCGTCCGGCCTAAGAGGCCTGCGCCGACCGCGAGTAGTGCTCAGTGCGGGCGCTCTCGAGCAGCTCCCGCCAGGACAGCACGTCCGGGCGGCGACGCAGCAGGGCCCGGCGCTCGCGCTCGGTCATCCCGCCCCACACCCCGAACTCGACGCGATTGTCGAGGGCGTCGGACAGGCACTCGGTGCGGACGGGGCAGCCCATGCAGACGGCCTTGGCCCGGTTCTGCGCGGCCCCCGACACGAACAGCTCGTCGGGGTCCTGGGTCTTGCACGCGGAGAAGGCGGTCCAGTCCTGGAGCGTCTCGGTCGACACGCGTTGGGAGGGCAGGACGGGATTCGTGGTCCGCATCGGGGTCTGCGTCGGGGTCATGGTTCGCGTCCTTGCGGTGAGGGGGGGGTGGATCGCGCGGCTCAAGGCCACTGGGGGCAACGGTAGGGAGGTCGGGACGTGATCGGCAGAACCCAGCGGTGTCATCTTCGGTAGTCACCGGGGACTAGACCGGGGCGTAGTCCCCCAAGTGCCACGAGTCGGACATCCCGCCCTGACGGCCCGGTCCGGGCCCGACCCGTAGCCTGAGAGCGTGTCGCGCAACTCCGTGCCCATGCTGCCCCGGGTGGGCCTCGCGCTGCTCGTCAGCATGCTCGCCGGCGTGCTGGTGGCGGGGATGGTGCTGCCGGTCGTCGGCGGGCTCGGGCTGATCGCCAAGGGCCAGGCCGACGACTTCCTAGCCCTGCCCGCCGAGCTGGAAAACCCGACGCTGTCGACGCGCAGCCGCATCCTGGCCGCCGACGGCAGCGTGCTCGCGACGTTGTTCCTCGAGAACCGCCTGCCGGTGACGCTGGCGGAGGTCCCGGAGACCACCCGGCTGGCACTCATCGCGATCGAGGACAGCCGCTTCTACGACCACAACGGAGTCGACTACAAGGGCACCGTCCGGGCCGCGCTGAAGAACACGACCGCCGGCGGGGTGACGCAAGGCGGGTCGACACTCACCCAGCAGTACGTCAAGAACGTCCTCGTCGAGCTCGCCGACGACCGGCGGGGGCAGCTGGCCGCCAAGGAGGTGTCGCTCGACCGCAAGGTGCAGGAAGCCCGCTACGCCTTGGCGCTGGAGAAGCGCATGACCAAGGACAAGATCCTCGAGTCCTACCTGAACATCGCCTACTACGGCAACGGCGTCTACGGCATCAAGACCGCAGCGGCCCACTACTTCGGCAAGCGGGTCCAGGACCTCACGCTGGCGCAGGGCGCGCTGTTCGCCGGCATGGTGCAGAACCCCAACCGCCTTGACCCGAGCGACCCGAAGGCGCGCGCCGAGGTGCTGGCCCGGCGCTCACTGGTGCTCAAGCGAATGACCGCCCTGGGCTACATCACTCCCGCAGAGCAGCAGGCAGCCGACCGCGAGAAGCTCGTTCTCAACCTCAAGAAGGTCCGACCCGGCTGCGAAGCCCCGCAGGTCAGGGCCGCCTTCTTCTGCGACTACGTCCGGCGCTACCTCGAGGAGGACTCCGAGGTCGGCAAGCTGCTCGGCGCCACTCGCGAGGAGCGCCAGCGTCGACTGCTCGGCGGTGGCATGACGATCCGCACCTCGCTCGACCCGCGGGTGCAGGCCGCCGCCCAGGCCGCCGTGGACAAGGGGGTCCCTGCCAAGGATGGGTCCCGGGTCGTGGCCGTCGCGGACGTGGTCGAGCCAGGCACCGGTCTGGTGAAGGCGATGGCCGTCAACCGGACCTTCGGCGACGACAAGCGCCGCCGGGAGCAGACCAAGGTCAACTTCGCCATCGGCGGGTCGCGCGGCTACCAGGCCGGCTCCACGATGAAGGCCTTCGTCCTGGCCCAGGCCCTGCGGGACGGGCTCCCGACCGGGCTGCGCCTCAACTCGCCCGCGACCTACTGCCCGGTCGAGTTCAGCTATCGGCTGGCGGACGGCGGCTGCCCCGGCAACGCCGGCGACTCCGAGGCCGGGGTCTTCGACATGATCAGCGGCACGCACCACTCGGTGAACACCTACTACATCCAGCTCGAGGAGCGCACCGGGCTGGCCGCCCCGCCAGCGCTGGCCGAGGCGATGGGCGTGCAGCAGTTCGAGCGTGGCAAGCCGCAGGGTGACCTCGGGCGCAACCCGTCGTTCGTGCTCGGCACCAACGAGGTGAGCCCGCTGGACATGGCCGCCGCGTACGCCACGTTCGCGGCCCGCGGCCTGCACTGCCCACCGCGCCCGGTCACGGCGATCGTCGACTCCCGAGGCCGGCCGCTCCCGCTGCCCGAGGCCAAGTGCTCGCAGGTGCTCGAACGCGGTGTCGCCGACACGGTCACCTCGATCCTGCGGGGCGTCATCGACGGGACCACCAAGGGTCGGACCGGCCAGGCAGCGTCCATCGGGCGGCCGGCCGCCGGCAAGACCGGCACCACCAACAGCTCGAAGGCAGCCTGGTTCATCGGCTACACCCCTGAGCTCGCCACCGCAGTGTGGCTGGGCAAGGAGGTGCCCCAGCCCCTGCAGCGCATCAGCATCAACGGCCGCTACTACAAGCAGGTCTACGGCGGTTCACTGCCGGCCCCGATCTGGCGCGACGTCATGAGCGGCGCGCTCGCCGGCACGCCGGTCCGGTCCTTCGCCGGTGCCGACCTGGCGGTCTCGAAGGGCGAGCTGCGCACAGTTCCAGACGTGACCGGCCTGCCGTACGACGCCGCGCGGGCCCTGCTTGCGGGGGCCGGCTTCGGGGTCAAGAACGGCGGCCTGGTCGGCGCTGCCCCTATCCCGCTGGGCTCGGTGGCATCGACCACCCCCCCCGCGGGCGCCCCGATCCGGGCGGGCGCGCTCATCACGGTGTTCGTC
>JBKKBU010000323.1:0-2631 GCA_046713755.1 Mycobacteriales bacterium | reverse complement strand
ACCCGAAGACCGGCAAGAAGGGCGAGGGCTCGCTCTACGCCGGCACCGTCTTCCACCGCGTCATCAACGGCTTCATGATCCAGGGCGGCGACCCGCTCGGCACCGGCACCGGTGGCCCGGGCTACCGGTTCAAGGACGAGTTCCACCCCGAGCTGGCCTTCACCAAGCCCTACCTGCTGGCGATGGCCAACGCCGGGCCCGGCACCAACGGCTCGCAGTTCTTCATCACCGTCGCGAGCACCACCCACCTCACCGGCAAGCACACGATCTTCGGCGAGGTCGCCGACCAGGCCTCCCGCGACGTCGTCGACGCCATCGCGACGACGCCCACCGCGTCGATGGACCGCCCTCGCACCGAGGTCGTCATCAGCGAGATCGCGATCGAGAAGGTCGACAGCTGACCGAGCGCCCGGACCCGGTCGGGGAGGCGGTCGCGGCCGCACCGGTCTGCTACCGCCACTCCGACCGGGAGACCTACGTCGCCTGCACCCGGTGCGACCGGCCGATCTGCCCGGACTGCATGCGGCCCGCCTCGGTCGGGTTCCAGTGCCCCGAGTGCGTGGCCGAGGGCGCCAAGGGCGTACGGCAGGGCCGGACCGTCTTCGGCGGTCGCATCAGCGGCGACACCAGCCGGGTCTCCATCGCCATCATCGGCGTGTGCGTCGCGGTCTACGTCCTCGGGCTGGTCGGGGGGCGCGACTTCGCCCTGGACTTCGGGAACCTGGCCGGACCGGTGCTGTCGCCGGTGGACGGCCAGAGCATCGGGGTGGCCGACGGCCAGTACTACCGGCTGATCACCGCGGCGTTCCTGCACGCCGGCGTCTTCCACCTGGCGATGAACATGTTCGCGCTCGCCCAGCTCGGTCCGGTCCTGGAGTCCGCGCTGGGCCGGGTCCGGTTCCTGGCGCTGTACGTCCTGTCGGCGCTCGGCGGGTCGACGCTGTCCTACCTGGTGTCGGACCGGGGCTCGGTCGGCGTCGGGGCGTCCGGCGCGATCTTCGGGCTGTTCGGCGCCTACTACATCGTCGTGCGCAAGCTCGGCGGCGAGACCCGCTCGATCCTGACGCTGCTGGCCATCAACCTGGTCATCACCTTCGCCGTGCCGATCATCGACTGGCGGGCCCACGTCGGTGGCCTGATCACCGGCTCAGTCGTCGCGGCCGCTCTGGCGTACGCCCCCCGGGGTGAGCGGCGGGCCAGCTTCCAGGCCGCGGCCTGCGCCGGGGTCGGGCTGCTCCTGGTCGCGGCCGTGGTGCTGCGCACCGCCGCACTCACCTGAGACGACCGGCGCCGCCCCGGGCCGGATCGGCCCACTGAGCCGGCCGTACACTCGGCTGTGAACGGTCGTTCACATCTCACCCCGTCGTTCACATCCCACCCCACAGGAGACCAGCCATGCGCGACGCCGTCATCGTCGAAGCGGTCCGCACCCCGACCGGCAAGCGGAACGGCGGCCTCGCCGGCATCCACTCCGCCGACCTGTCCGCCCACGTGCTGCGCGCGCTGGCCGAGCGGACGGGGATCGACCCGGTCCTGGTCGACGACGTCATCTGGGGGTGCGTCATGCAGATCGGCGAGCAGACCTTCGACATCGCCCGCACGTCGGTCCTCTCGGCCGGCTGGCCGGAGTCGGTGCCCGGCACCACGGTCGACCGCCAGTGCGGGTCCTCCCAGCAGGCCGTGCACTTCGCGGCGGCGGGCGTCATCTCCGGGCAGTACGACATCGCCGTCGCCGGCGGCGTCGAGGTCATGAGCCGCACGCCGATGGGCAGCAGCTTCACCGCCAGCCCGCTGGGCGCGGACTACGTCGCCCGCTACGGCAGCGACTTCCCGAACCAGGGCATCGGCGCCGAGGACATCGCCGACACCTGGGGCTTCTCCCGCGAGCAGCTCGACGAGTTCGCGCTGCGCTCGCACGAGCGGGCCCAGGCCGCGACCGACGAGGGCCGCTTCACCGCCCAGATCGCGCCGGTGACCAACCCCGACGGCGTCGTGATCAGTGCCGACGAGGGCATCCGGCCGGGCGGCACGATGGAGAAGCTGGGCTCGCTCAAGTCGGCCTTCAAGGAGGGCGGCAAGATCACCGCCGCCAACTCCTCGCAGATCTCCGACGGCGCCGCCGCGCTGCTCATCATGACCAGCGAGAAGGCGGCCTCGCTCGGCCTGACGCCGATCGCCCGGTTCCACACCGGCGTGCTGGCCGGCGTCGCCCCGATGCCGATGCTGCACGCGCCGATGCCCGCCACCCTCAAGGCCTTCGAGAAGTCGGGTCTCAAGGCCTCCGACATCGGGGCGTACGAGGTGAACGAGGCCTTCGCCTCGGTGCCGCTCGCCTGGCTCAAGGACATCGGCGCCGACGACAAGACGGTCAACCCGAACGGCGGCGCGATCGCCCTGGGCCACCCGCTCGGGGGCTCCGGCGCCCGGCTGATGACCACGCTGGTGCACCACATGCGTGACAACGGGATCCGGTACGGCCTGCAGACCATGTGCGAGGGCGGCGGTCAGGCCAACGCCACCGTCCTCGAGCTGCTCTAGCAGCGCCCGCGCGCGCTACCGGGGAGCGCAGAAGGGCCGACGACCGCGGTGCGGCGCCGGCCCTTCTGCGTCCTTGTCCACAGTGTGGACAAC
>JBKKBU010000322.1:0-3551 GCA_046713755.1 Mycobacteriales bacterium | reverse complement strand
ACCGGAACCGTCGGCGTGACGGGGCCGGGCGGCGACCGGCGGGCTGAGCCGGAGGTCACGGTGGTCAGTCCCACCTCGCCCGGATCGCCGGCGGGGAGTACGACGAGGGCGCTGGAGACGCCCCGCTCAAAGCCGTCGCCGGGTCGGTTGGCGACCACGCCGTTGAGCCACATCGTCGACGAGCCCCCACCGTCGAGGTTGATGGCGTTGTGGGCGCCCAGCGCCGACATCAGGTCGGCCAGCTCCCGCAGCGTGACGCCGGTGCTGTAGCCCGGCTGCCGCCCATCGACGACGACGATGATCATCTTGCCGTCGGCTGTCGTCCCGACCGCGGTGCGCGGGTGCCGCTCGAAGTAGCCGCCGCTGCCGTCGACGTCGGCGCTCGGGATCTGGCCGTCGATGACGAGCAGCGGGTTGCCGCCGACCGCGTCGATCGTGCCGGGGAAGCCCAGCGTCTGGCGCAGGGTGACCGGCTGCCCAGGTGTGAGTGCCTCGAAGGTCGACTGCCGAGCTGCGAAGGTGTTGGCAGTCAGCATCACCCCGGTGGGCGGCACGAGGGGCGGCTCCCCGAAGCAGCGTCGCCCCGTGATGGTCGTGACGGTCTCGACGACGCCGTCCCGCACGACCGGGGTGGCGCCCGCGAGCCCGGCGTAGCAGGCGTTGCTGCGGGGCGTCTCCAAGGGTGCACCGGCGGCGGTGAAGGCGGTGATCTCGTCGGCATCGGGCTGACCGTGGTTCCAGCGGGTTACTGGAAGCGGCTCAACCGCTCCCTCCGGCTGGACGGTGACCTGCAGCGCGGGGGTGCCCATGGCCACGCCGGTGCCGGCGAGGTCAAGTCCGAGCGCCCGCCCGCGGATCGTCGGGGACTGCTGGAGCCGGCCGTCGGTGGCCAGCAGGTGCACCGGTCGGCCTTGGGAGGTGAAGTAGTCGCCGTTGATCGCGAGCACGGCCCCCGACCGCCGCCCCATCGAGGAGGTCAGCTCGGTGCCGGCGAGGCGGTTGCCACCGAGCACCACATCGGGCGTGGAGGCAGCCGCGAGATCGACGGTCACGACGTGTGCCAGCCAACCACGGGGGTCACGCGCGACCCGGTGGGAGACACCCGGCGCGAGGCCCGGCATCCGTCGTACGACGGGCTTGTCGCCCTTCAGGCCGAAGCGGGTCTGGACGTAGCCGCCACCGGCGTTGCGCAGGAACCAGGTGCCGTCGCGGAAGACCCCAGGGGTGTCCCTGCCATCGTGGTCCCAGTCGCCGGAGACAGGCAGGTCACCGGCCAGCCCGAACGTGATCGTCCGATCGGCCGGGCCGGCGTCGGCCGCGTCGCGCTGGTACCAGGTGCGGGCACGTTTGACGCCGAGGTCGGCACCGCCGTCGCCGTCCCAGTCGCCGACGACGGCCACGTCGCCGGGGATGCCGAAGCCGACGGTGCGCGCCGGGCCGTCGGAGTTGGTGTCGCGCAGGAACCAGCGGCCGCCCCGGAAGACGCCGATCGTGTCGACACCGTCACCGTTCCAGTCGCCGAGCAGGGGCTGGTCGCCGGGGATGCCGAAGCGCACTACCCGGACCGGCCGGTCGGCACCGTCGGAGATCCGCCAGGTGCCGTTGCTGAACAGGCTGACGGTGCCGACCCCGTCACCGTCGGTGTCGCCGGCGACGGGGGCCCAGCCGCCGGTGTGCTCGCGGTAGGTCTGTGCTGCGCCCGCGCCGAGGTCGGGGCGGAGGTACCAGGTGTCGGAGCGGCGGACGCCGATCCGGTCGAACCCCAGCTCCGCCCCTGCCACCCGGGCGGCGGTCGGCGCCGGCCCGGCGGCCGCCGGGGCGGAGGGCACCGCCACGAGGGCGGACACCACGCTGAGGGCGAGCAACGGCGGGGCAAGCAGACGCACGGGAAGTAGGTCCTTCGGGGTGGTGCGGAGGGGGTGTGGACCTGCACTGTGACACGGTCTGGTCCGGGTCGCGGCGTCCTTCGCGGTGGGTGCTGCAACCCTGACCCGCGGGACAGGTGTCGTGCGGGGGAGCGGATCACCGTTGTGCTTTCATGGAGCGAGTCACACCGATGTAGTTCGCTCTCCTGGAGGACCCCGTGGCGCTGCCTGAGACCGTCATCGAGGCCGTCGGTGGTGCGCTCACTGAGCGCGAGTGCGAGATCTTGGCCTTCGAGCGGCAGTGGTGGAAGTACGCCGGGGCCAAGGAGCAGGCCGTCAAGGACCTGTTCGAGCTCTCCGCGACGCGCTACTACCAGGTGCTCAACGCCCTCATCGACCGCCCGGAAGCACTGGTGCACGACCCGATGCTCGTCAAGCGGCTCCGTCGGCTCCGCACCACGCGCCAGCGCACCCGCTCGGCGCGCCGGCTCGGGATGGACGCCTGAGCGGGGGACCGCGCGAGCCGCTCGACCAGCCTGGCCCGCCGGGGGACGACTGGTCCTTCCCCGACGTCGACCTGCCGGTGTACGAGCCCGCCTTCGAGCCGGCCTATGACACCGGCTCGGACGCCTGGGAACGCGCGCAGGCCGAGGCGGCGGCTGAGGCTGAGGCGGCTGTAGCTGCGACGCGCGCCGCCGCCGAGGAGCCCGCGCCGCTGATCGACCAGGCTGGCGACGGTCCGGCCGACGTCCTCGCCGCTGGGAACGACGACACGGGGCACGACAACTCGGGGAACGACGGCACGGGGAACGACGGCACGGGGAACGACAGCATCGGGAGCGACAGCACCGGGGCGGACTGGCAGCTGGGGGCGCCGGCCCCGGAGTACGAGTCCGGCGCCGACGCTGCCGCTGCGGGTTCCGCCGACGCTGCGGCCGTCACGGTGTGGGCGCGGGCGCCGCAGGAGGAGCCCGCCGCTCCGACGCGGGCAGCCCGCCGAGCCGCTGCCCACCAGGGCGAGATCTCCCCCATGCGCGCCGTCGCGGGGGCCGCCGTCGCCGTCGCCGGTGTCGCCCTCGGGATCGCTGCGCTGCTCTGGGTCCGGGGTGATGCCCCGCAGGGCAGCCCCACCGTCGAGCGTCCCCAGGCCGTCGGGGCCTCGAGCACGCCGTCTTCGGCCACCCCGGTCACACCGACGACTCCGCCTGTGATCGCCCCCACGACCCCGACCCCGACGGTGACCGAGCCCAGCCCGACCGGCAGCAGCACCACGGCACCGGCCACCCCCGCCAAGGCGCCGGTCACCGTCCTCAACAACAGCCGCCGGACGGGGCTCGCCTCCGAAGCCGCGCAGCGTTTCGCCGCCGGCGGGTGGACGATCCGCGACACCGGCAACTTCCGTGGCCAGGTCGCGACGACCAGCGTCTACTACGCCCCCGGCCAGGAGGCGGTGGCGCGGTCCTTCGCGGCGCAGTTCGGCATCTCGCGGGTGGCACCGCGGTTCGCGACGCTGCCCGGAACGGGCCTCACCGTGGTGCTGACCCGCGACTACCGGGGCTGACGGACCGGCTGCGAGGGTGGCAGGACTGGACGCGCACCCCGCGGTCGTGGCGCTGCGCGCCGGCCGGGCCCGAGCGCTCGTCGCGCTGGACTACGACGGGACCTTGGCGCCGGTGGTGTCCGATC
>JBKKBU010000321.1:0-6509 GCA_046713755.1 Mycobacteriales bacterium | reverse complement strand
TTCCTCGGCTTCCTCCTGCTGTTCGGCATCGCCTATGCCGTGACGGACGTGCCGGATGCCAACAAGATCGCGACCGCGCAGGCGACGGTGGTCCTCTACGCCGACGGCGGTGAGATCGGCCGGATCGGGCAGCAGAACCGTCGTTCGATCCCGATCGAGGACGTGCCGGACCACGTGCAGAAGGCCGTGCTGGCCGCCGAGGATCGCGGTTTCTACACCGAGCCGGGGATCAGTCCCAAGGGCATCGCCCGCGCGTTGTTCACCAACCTCAAGGGTGGCGGTGGGGTCCAGCAGGGTGGGTCGACGATCACCCAGCAGTACGCCAAGAACGCCTTCCTCACCCAGGAGCGCACCTACACGCGCAAGGTGAGGGAGGTCTTCATCGCGCTGAAGATGTCCCGCACCGTCGACAAGGACCAGATCCTCGAGGACTACCTCAACACCATCTACTTCGGCCGCGGGGCATCGGGCATCGAGGTGGCCTCGGAGGTCTATTTCGGCAAGAAGACCAAGGACCTCACGCCCGCGGAGGGGGCGGTGTTGGCGGCGGTGATCCGCTCCCCGGCCTCGTACGACCCGACCCGCCATCCGGACCGCGCGATGGACCGCTTCGAGTACGTGCTCGAGGGGATGGTTGAGAAGGGCTGGCTCGAGCCCGGCGAGAGGGCAGCCGTCACCTTCCCCAAGGTGAAGGAGCCAGGCGGCACCAAGAACAACGACCTGTCGGGCCCGAAGGGCCATGTCATCTCGCAGGTGCGGGAAGAGCTGCAGCGCCGGGAGTTCGGCGAGGACCGACTCGCTGCCGGTGGGCTCACCGTGCGGACGACGCTGCGCAAGGGCGCCCAGGAGGCGGCAGTGCGGGCCGTCCAGGACCTGACCGGTGACAAGCCGGGTGCCGATGCCCTCCAAGGGGCGCTCGTCGCCATCAAGCCAGGCACCGGTGAGGTGTTCGCCTACTACGGCGGCGCGACCGGGACCGGCTTCGACTTCGCCAACCAAGCCGTCCGTCAGCCCGGGTCGTCCTTCAAGCCCTACGTGCTCGCTGCCGCGCTCGAGGACGGCATCAGCCTCAAGACCCGCCTCGACGGCAACGACGGCAAGCGCTTCGGTCCCACCGAGATCGACAACTTCGGGGACAAGTCGTTCGGGCAGGTCGATCTGGTGGAGGCCACCGCCAAGTCCATCAACACTGCCTACTACGAGCTCTGCGTGGAGGTCGGGGCCGAGAAGGTCGCCGAGCTGGCCCACCGCGCGGGTATCCCCGACTCCGTCCGACTCGCCGACAAGGGTGGCAGCGCCAACTGCAACATCGCGCTCGGCGGCTACGAGGTCCACGTGTTCGACCAGGCCGTCGGCTTCGCGACCTTCGGCGCCAACGGCGACTGGTCCGAGCCGCTGCTCGTCAAGGACGTGCGCGACGGCGACGGCGACGTGGTCTACGAAGCCAAGGTCAAGAAGAACCGCGCCTTCAGCAAGGAGGTCGCCGCTGATGCGACCTTCGCCATGACGCAGGTGGTTGAGCGGGGCAGCGGCACGGGCGCTCAGCTGGCGGGCGGCCGCCCCGCCGCCGGCAAGACCGGCACCACCACCGCTAACAAGGACGTCTGGTTCGCCGGCTACACCCCCCAGCTCGCGGCGTCGGTCTGGCTCGGCTACAGCAACCCGAAGCCGATCGTCATCGACGGCCGACAGGCCACCGGCGGCGCGTTCGCGACCAAGATCTGGAAGTCCTTCATGGACGCCGCGCTCGAAGGACAGGAGATCCAGAAGTTCCCGCCCCGCGCCAATGTCGGCCGCGACCGGGCGCCGGAGCCGACCGGGACAGCGCCCACCATCAGCCCGACGGCGACACCGTCGGCCACGCCGACTCAGGTGGTGCCCACCCAGGTCATCCCCACTCAAGAGCCGACCCAGCAGCCGACCGAACAACCCAGCCAGTCGCCGACGCAGCAACCCAGCCAGCAGCCGAGCCAACCGCCGCCGTCCAGCCCGCCGGCTCAGCAGGCCGGACCGTCGCCCAGCGGCTGACCGGCGGGGCACCTGGCGGTCCGGGGCCGCGGTAGGGCAGCATCGGCGCCGTGACCGCTCCCACCCTCGTGCGCCCCTCCGAGGACGACCCGGTCGTCGCCGGCGCTGCCCAGGCCATCGGGGGCCCGCCGGGCAAGCGCGCCCGGGTCGGTGAGCGACGGCTCTGGACCCCGATCCGGGTCGTGATCGCCTTGACGCTGCTCACCAGCCTGCTGGGCCTGTGGCAGAAGTCGCCCTGTCGGGACAGCACTCGGTGGGTTGACGAGTACCAGTACACCCGCCTGTGCTACTCCGACGTCGTTGCCCTCTACTTCTCCGAACGGCTCAACGAGGAGAAGGCCGGCGGGGTCGTGGTCCGCCCCGGCGCGACGCCCTACTACGACCATCCCGTCGAGTACCCGCCCGTCATCGGGGCGGTCATGGGCACCGTCGCGAAGATCGTCAACACGCTGCCTGATGATCAGCGACCGCGCCGCTTCTACGACCTCACCTGGGTGCTGCTGACCGGCTGCGCGGTGATCGTGGCGGTGACCACGGCTCGGCTCGCCGGGCGCCGCCGGGTCTGGGACGCCGCGCTGTTCGCAGCCGCTCCCGGCCTGCTGCTGCACGCGACGACCAACTGGGATCTCATCGCGACCGCCCTCGCCGGCCTGGCCCTGGTCCAGTGGCAACGACGCAGACCGCTCGCGGCGGGTGTCCTGCTCGGCATCGCCACCGCGACCAAGCTCTACCCGGTGCTGTTCGTCATCCCGCTGTTCCTGCTGTGCCTGCGCGCCCGCAAGCTCAAGGAGTGGGCCGCCGCCGCCCTGGCGCTGGTCATCACCGCCGGGGCGATCACGCTCCCCGTCTACCTGACGAGCCCCTCCTTCGTCGATCACGAGGGCCGGCAGGTCCTGGTCGCTGCCAGTCCACTGGACCGACTCGCCGTAGAAGGGCTGTCGGCCCTTTCACCACACGTCGACAGCCCCTTCACCTACGCCGACGGGCGCCCCAAGCAGGCCGTCAACAGCGCCTACCGCTTCTACGAGCTCAACACCACCCGCGGCGCCGACTGGGACTCGCTGCAGTTCGCGTTGCAGACCTGTCGCGACAAGACGTCCGACACCGCCACCGGGTTCGTCGACCGCGTCCAGGACGGCCTCTGCGACGGTGCGGCCTCGCTGGTTCTTGAGCAGGGCCTTGCCGAGGGCGAGGCGCCGGCTCGGCTCAACCGCTCGGTCGCGATCGGCTTCCTGCTCTCGCTCGCCCTGATCGCCGCTCTGGTCCTGCGCGTCCACCGCCGCCCGCGGCTCATGCAGGTCTCGTTCCTCGTCCTGGTCGCTTTCCTGCTGACCAACAAGGTCTTCAGCCCGCAGTACGTCTTGTGGTTGCTACCGGTCGCCATCCTCGCCCGACCGCGCTGGCGGCCCTTCCTCGCCTGGCAGGCGACGGAGGTGATGGTGCTGTTCACCCGCTTCTACTTCTTCGTGCACAACGACGGGCTCGGCAAGGGCAAGGACGAGGGCATCGACGTCGAGTGGTTCATCACGGCGGTCCTCATCCGTGACATCGCGCTGCTGATCCTGTGTGCCTTCGTCGTCCGGGACATGCTCCGGCCGGAGAACGACGTCGTCCGCCGGGACGGGGTCGACGACCCGGCCGGCGGGGTCCTGGACGGTGCCCCGGACCGCGCTGTCGACACCGCTGTCGAGACTGCTGTCGCCCGCTGACGCGGTCGCGAGATCGCTGCGCAAGAAGACGACGAACAGCAGGATGAGCATCGCGGCGCGACCCCAGACCCCGAGCACCAGCATCTGCTTGGGAATGCCGAAGTCGATCTGGCGGGTCAGGTCGAAGTACCAGCGGAAGACGCCCACGTAGATCAGGGCGTCGAAGACCAGGTACGTCGCCCACCATCCCCAGCGCAACCGCAGCAGGGCGAAGAACGGCAGCAGCCACAAGGCGAACTGCGGCGAGTGCGCCTTGTTGAGCAGCATGAAAGCGCACAGCATCGCCGCGCAGACCTGGATCCAGGGGTAGTCGGAGCCGTCTCGCGAGCGCCACCAGCCGTACGCGAGCGCCACGGCGAAAGCAGCCACGAGCAGCCGTGGGATCAGGTGGTTGAGGTCATCGGTCGTGAGCTCCGGCAGACCCCAGAACCAGATGGAGTTGGAGGTGATGTCGGCGCCACGCAGCTTCTGGAAGGCGTACGGCGCCCACCAGCCGTCGTAGTTGACCGCCATGAAGGGCACGTTGACGGCGGCGAAGGCACCGACGAAGGCTGCGGCTGCCAGGAGCGCGCCGCGCCGGTCGCCGCGGCGCAGCAGCCACAGCAGCAGCGCCGCGATGAAGAAGCCGGGCCAGAGTTTGAGCGACGCCCCGACGGCGAGCGCAACGGCCGCGCTCGTCGACCGACCGCGCCACCACAGGTAGAAGGCGCCCACGGTCGCGGCGACGACGAGGTGGTCCCAGTTGTGGAAGGAGTACCAGATCAGCGGGGTGCCAGCCGCCCACAGCAGGGCGCGCCGACGCACCATCGCGCCGAGCAGCCAGGTCGTCAGGAAGGCGAAGGGGGCGAGCGTCAGTGCGGTGGCGGTGAGGTAGTGGGGGGCGTTGTCGACGACCAACGACGGCACCCACGCGGCGACGCCGGTGAGGACGGGGTACTCGAGCACGCCGCCGGTCAGCTGGCCGTCGACCAGCGCGCCGTCGACGTAGGGGAACCGTCGCTCGGACAAGCCGCGGGCGTCGTACAAGTACTGGATGTCGTTGCTGCACAGCAGCCGGTCCCGGTCGCGGCCGTAGTCGGCCTGGCACTGGGCCTTCAACTGGTAGCCGGCGACGAGGAGCACGCCGGTCAGCAGGAGCAGTACGGCGGTGACCCGCCGGCGGTCGATCACCGGCGTCAGGCTAGACCGGGACGACGGGGAGCCCGACCGCGACCGCGTCCTGCCGGACGAACGGCTCGTGATAGCCGTCATCGACGGTGATCACCCAGCTGTAGTCACCCGGCGCCGCGGGCAGGATCCCGGGGCCGTCCTCACCGAGGACGGCCGGGGAGGGGCGCAGCCCGTTCCACTCGATCCGGGGGGCGGCGTCCTCGCCGGTGGCCCGGGCGACCACCTCCCCGGCAGGGTCCTTGACCTCGGCGGTCCATGGCGCCTCGCGGGACAGCTTCGCGGTGATGGTGAGCGGGAGCGGCGCGTGGACGGGGGCGCCGGTGACGGCGGTCTCGGTGACTCGCGGCGCCGGTCCGAGCAGCACCGCGGCACCGCGCCGCACCTCAGGCAGGGCGTCCATCAGCGAGCCCGGGCAGGCGGTGGTCGAGACCTGCCGGTGGCCGAGGACGCGGGGCAGCGTCACCCGCTGTCCGGAGCGATAGCGGCTCGAGCCCTTGCTCGTCAGCGTCACCGAGCCCTTCGGGTCGAAGCCCCAGGTGCCGGCGGCGTAGGCGGTGACCTTCGCCAGGGCCTTGGTGACGGGTGTGCTCGGCCCGGTCCGCGTGTAGTCGCCCAGGACGGCGACGCCGAGCGTCGAGGTGTTGAAGCCACCGGTGTGTGAACCGATGGTGGCCCGGCCGAAGCCGCCGGCCCGGCCTTCCCAGACCTGACCGAAGCGGTCGACGACGAGGTTGTAGCCGAGGTCGTCCCAGCCGCGGCTGCGCACGTGGTAGGCGTAGTCGGCCCGGATCATCGCGGGCACCTCGCCGGCGGCGTAGTCGTTGCGCTGCACCGTGTGGTGCACGACGACCGCACGGACGGAGGTTGCGTACTCCGGCCGCCCCCGGCGGATCGACTCGTCCGCACCCCAGTCGCGGCGGGACTTCACCGCGCCCAGCAGACCGGTGGCCGACCGCGCCGCGGCCGACCGCATCCCCCACGACTGCACCCCCCGCGACTGGCGTACGCCGCCGTCGGAGACGGTCACCAGGGTGAGGCCGCGGGCCGCGCCGGTGACCTCCACGGCCACGGCGGTGGCGCCGGTCGGTCGCCACGCAGGCTCGGTCGACGGCACGGTCCCGGTCGGCGCGTCCGTCTCCGGCTGGTCCCAGGCGGTCCACCCGGTGGCGGTCCGCCAGCGCAGCCGGACCGTCGGGGAGCCGTCCTGCCAGGTGACGCCTACGAGCCGCTCGTCGTGCACCGCCGTGGTGGTCGTGCCGACGGCGAGGGCGAGCGAGCGCACGACGGGGGGCGCCGCGGCACCGGTCGACCCGGCCAGGCTCGGCAGGACGGGGGCGGTCAGCGCGATCACGGCGATCACGGCGATGCGGCGGAGCACGGAGCAGCCTTCCGAGCGCTGGGGTTGAGGCTGGACGGGGAGGCTGGCAGCCGGAGAGTGCGGTGCAGGCCGTCCGGGCAGAGTGCCCGAGTGATGTTGGTTCGTCCAGCGCCACGGTGATCGAGCCTGGCGCGGTGGTCGCCGGCGGCTGGCAGGTCACGGCTGGTGCACTGCCGAAAGGTGGCCGCCCCCGGCTGCGGGGCGGGCGGTCAGGCGGGGAGGTG